>JBBTBY010000131.1:0-27706 GCA_038043445.1 Spirochaetota bacterium | reverse complement strand
CCCGACATATTCCTTACTCTACGACCTTCGTCACGACGCCGCGTCCGACCGTGCGGCCGCCTTCGCGTATGGCGAACGTCTGCTTGTCTTCCATGGCGATCGGCGCGTTCAGTTCTATCGAAAGACTGTTGATCTGATCGCCCGGCATGACCATCTGCGTGCTTGCCGGCAGCGTTATGACGCCGGTCACGTCGGTGGTGCGGAAGTACATCTGCGGGCGATAACCCGAGATGAACGCCGTATGACGACCGCCTTCTTCTTTCTTGAGAACATACACCGTCGCTTCGAACTTCTTATGCGGAGTGACCGTACCCGGCTTGGCGAGCACCTGTCCGCGCTCGACATCCGTGCGTTCAATGCCGCGAAGGAGCGCGCCGAGATTGTCGCCGGCAATGCCTTCATCGAGCGATTTGCGGAACATCTCAATGCCCGTGCAAACCGTTTTCTTCGTATCGCGGAGACCCACGATCTCGACTTCGTCATTGACCTTGACTTTGCCCCGCTCAACACGGCCGGTAACGACCGTACCGCGGCCCTGGATGGAGTACACATCTTCAATACTCATGAGGAACGGCTTATCGCTTTCGCGGACAGGGTCCGGAACATACGAATCAAGCGCCTCGAGAAGATCGATGATCGGCTTCATGGCCGGATCGTCTTTCTTGCCTGCGGCTGCTGCCTGCAGCGCCAAAAGAGCCGAGCCCTGGATGACCGGGGCCTTATCGCCGGGGTATCCGTTCTTGGTCAATTCATCGCGAACTTCGGATTCGACGATCTCAAGGAGATCCTTCTCAGCCTTGTCGCACTTATTCATGAAGACAACGATATACGGAACACCGACCTGCTTGGCAAGGAGTATGTGTTCGCGCGTCTGCGGCATGACACCGTCTTCCGCTGAAAGCACGAGGATAGCTCCGTCCATCTGCGCCGCACCGGTGATCATGTTCTTCACGTAGTCCTGGTGTCCCGGGCAGTCGACGTGCGCGTAGTGCCGCTTGGCGGATTCATATTCGACGTGCGACGACGCGATCGTAAGGATCTTCGTCGCGTCACGGCGACCCTGTTTCTCCGACGCCTTGGCGACTTGATCGTACGGGATGTACGTCGTGCCGTACAGCGCTGCGGATACAGCGGTGATCGACGCGGTAAGCGTCGTTTTGCCGTGGTCAACGTGGCCGATAGTACCCACGTTCACATGCGGTTTTTTTCGATTGAACTTTTCCTTGGCCATTTACTGCCTCCTCTCGTTCGATTCCTATTATAGTTAAGATCCTCAACGGATTCCCGTTGGCTTACCCGGCCCTCTTCCCTGAAGCCTTGGCGACGATCTCCTCGGATACGTTTCGCGGCACCTCAAAGTAATGAGAGAACTGCATCGTGTAGCTTGCGCGGCCCTGCGACAAATTCCGTATGGACGTCGCATAGCCGAACATCTCCGCGAGCGGAACGGTCGCAGTCACCGCTTTCGCCCCGGCGCGATCGACGAAACCATGCACCTGCCCGCGCCGTGATGCAAGGTCACCGATGATATCACCCATATATTCTTCCGGCGTGACCACTTCCACCGCCATCATCGGTTCGAGAATAAAAGGATCCGCCTTGCGACAGGCGTCCTTGAACGCCATTGACGCGGCGATCTTAAACGCCATCTCATTCGAGTCGACATCGTGATACGATCCTTCGAACACCGCCACCTTCACGTCAAGGAGCGGATAGCCGGCGAGTACGCCATTATCCATCGCCTCGCGGCAGCCTTTTTCGACGGCCGGTATATATTCACGCGGTATCTTCCCGCCGACGACCTCGTTCTCGAATTCAAAGCCCTTGTTCGATTCGTTCGGGCCGACACGGAGAAATACGTGACCGTATTGACCGCGGCCGCCTGTCTGCTTGATATACTTTCCTTCCATTTCAACGGTCTTGCGTATCGCTTCGCGATAGGCGACCTGCGGCTTACCGACATTCGCCTCGACCTTGAATTCGCGGAACATACGGTCGACGATGATCTCAAGATGAAGCTCGCCCATCCCGCGAATAATGGTCTGATTGGTATCTTCGTCCAAGTTCACGCGGAATGTAGGATCTTCATCCGAAAGACTTTGCAGCGCCTTGGACATTTTGTCCACATCGGCCTTTGTCTTCGGTTCAATAGCGACCGAGATGACAGGCTCGGGAAAATTCATCGCTTCGAGTATGATAGGTTTGTCTTCGACACAGAGTGTGTGGCCCGTGCGCGTATCTTTCAGTCCGACCGCAGCGGCGATATCCCCGGCGAACACTTCGCTTATTTCCTGACGCTTGTTCGCATGCATCTGTATGAGACGCGACACACGCTCACGGACGTTCTTCGTTGCATTGAGGACATAGGAACCGGCTTTCAATGAACCGGAATAGACGCGAAAGAACGTGAGCTTACCGACATACGGATCGGACATGATCTTGAACGCGAGGCCTGCGAACGGCGCATCATCGGCCGTCGGGCGCGTCTCTTCTTTTCCGTCATCGGTGTGCCCCTTAACGTCGGCGATGTCGATCGGCGACGGGAGATATGCGATGACAGCGTCGAGCAGGGGCTGTACGCCCTTGTTCTTGAACGCGGTACCGCACATCATGGGGAAGAAGCGCGCCGAAAGCGTTGCCTTGCGGATAAGCGTAACGATCTCCTCTTCTGAGAGGGAATGGGAGTTAAGATACTTTTCCATGAGCACATCATCGAAATCGACTATCGCTTCAATGAGCTTCTCGCGATATTCATCGGCCTCTTTCTTGAGCGTTTCGCGAATGGGGCGGAATTCGAATTTCGCGCCGAGCTCTTCACCCGTCCAAACGATCTCCTGCATTTTCACAAGATCGATGACGCCTTCGAATTTGTCCTCGGCGCCGATGGGGAGCTGTATGGGGTGCGAATTCGCTTTGAGCTTATCGCGCGTCTGCTTGAACACATCGAAAAAATCGGAGCCGACGCGGTCCATCTTATTGACGAAGATGATGCGCGGGATGTTATAACGCGTCGCCTGACGCCACACCGTTTCGGACTGGGGCTCAACGCCGCCGACGGCGCAGAACACACCGACCGCAGAGTCGAGCACGCGGAGCGATCGTTCCACTTCGACGGTGAAATCGACGTGCCCCGGTGTATCGATGACGTTAATACGGTGCTCTTTCCAATAACATGTCGTTGCAGCGGAGGTAATGGTGATGCCGCGCTCTTTTTCCTGTTCCATCCAGTCCATCTCGGTATTGCCGTCATGGACCTCGCCGATCTTATGTGTCTTCCCGGTATAGAACAGAAGGCGCTCGGTCGTCGTCGTTTTACCGGCGTCGATATGCGCCATGATACCGATATTCCTTGTTTTTGCTAATGATACATCACGCGGCATAATTCTTCCTTAAGCTCCCGGTCTACCAGCGGTAGTGCGCGAAGGCTTTATTGCCCTCGGCCATCTTGTGCATGTCATCACGTTTACGCATGGCACCGCCGGTGCCGTTGGACGCGTCCATGATCTCGTTCATGAGTTTATCGGCCATCGATCGTCCGTTGCGCGTACGCGCGCTCTCGATGATCCAGCGCATGGAAAGGGCAAGCTGACGCGAGGGGCGCACTTCAACGGGGACCTGATAGGTTGCCCCGCCCACGCGGCGCGACTTTACCTCGAGAAGCGGTTTCACGCTTTCGACGGCCTTGGTGAAAATATCTATCCCTTTGCCGCCGGTCTTCTTTTCAGCACCCTCGATGGCACCGTAGACGATGTGCTCGGCGACATGGCGTTTGCCGCTCACCATAAGGCGCCCGATGAATCGGCTCACGACCTCATTGTTATAACGCGCATCCGGCGCTATCTTTCTCGTTTTTGCTCTATGTCTGCGTCCCATGGTCTTCCCTTACGCCTTCGGCCGTTTTGCGCCGTATTTGCTTCGAGCCTGTTTGCGGTTCTCAACGCCGGTCGCTTCGCGCGTGCCGCGTATGATATGATAGCGAACACCCGGAAGGTCTTTTACCCGTCCGCCGCGTATGAGCACCCGATGGTGTTCCTGCAGCGAATGATTGATGCCGGGGATATACGCGGTCACTTCGATGCCGTTGGAGAGCCTCACCCGTGCGATCTTACGCAGAGCGGAGTTGGGCTTCTTCGGCGTCATCGTCGTTACGCGGGTACACACGCCCTGCTTCTGCGGGCACGATTCGAGCGCGGGCGACTTCGTCCGGTTGCGCATTGCCTTTCGGCCGTGCTTGATCAACTGGTTGATTGTGGGCATATTCTTTGCACCTATAGTTGTTCCAATCGCGTCCATTACAACCGGAAAAGGAATGCTTCACTCGTATTCCACTCCGGAGAATGGCACGAAACGCATACAGCACACAGTGCCGATGCAATGGGCTTTCTTTAACCGTTGCGATCGAATCGCGAGTATCTCAGTGCATAAACGCACCGTTCACTCACGAGCCGCCGGCGTCACGTTTTACCGTAGCCGCAGGAAGCTTTCTTCGACGTCTGCGAAAGGTGGCGTAATAATATGGTATCTGTGCGATGTGTCAACGATGTACGAACGCGAATTCAACGCTTTTTCTATCGAATTCATGCTCAATTCACAGTGACAATGAATATAATGCTACATATGATACATAATTGAAATATCGCATCATTGAAAAATGAATGCTATTTCGGTTGTGTGCGCCGCGTCGAGCGGATATGATCGACACAGAGGGAATGGAATTTTCCGTTCTCAACCGATGACGGGATCGCCTTGGCGAACTTGATCATATCCGCATAGGAAAGGAAATCGATGATACGTTCAGCCATCGGCACCCGTGCGTGCTCGAGCATTTCGGCGATCTCGGCCGTCGTCCGTTCAAGTACGGCGATGGAAAAACGCCGTGAGAGATAGGTACGCATCACTTCGGACAGTTCAAAATAGAATTCCTTGTACTTACCCGCATCGATGTACTTTTTTGCCATGAGCGCCTCGATAGCAGCGAGCGCCTCTTCATCCTCAGGGATGGCATTCTTCACCGGTGTTCTGTTCCTTCGAATGCGGATGATGAGCAGCACAACGAACGCCATGATAAGAAGCGCACCGACGATCGCAAGCCAGAACCACAGGGGGAACGGGATGCCCACTTCGCCCCGAATATCCGGCAATTGCGGCGGGGCTCCGTTCGTCGATGCAAGCGGGACTATGGTTATCGTGACCGGCACGGATGCCGCCGTCGATCCGTCCTTTGCGCGCACGGTAAGCGGCGGTATGGTGAATATGCCGAGATCATACACTGATAGAGAGTATGAAACATAGATGCTTTGTTTCGCAGCATTGGTGATAACGCGATACCCAGTCACCGCGAACGGATCGGGAATGGCGTCGGCCGGCGGGGGTATGATATCAGCGAGGTTCGGTGACTTAAGCCGGACGCGGTATTGAAAAACATCGCCGACATTGCCGATGTTCGTATCGATCGACACGGCTATATCGACCGGAAGCAGAGGGGCGGTCGCGAGCAACAGAACCATCGTTACCGCCAACGGACACAGCTTTTCTTTTTTTATCGCTGCTATTTTCATGTGCGTCAGTATATTCCCACCCCCGGTTGCCGTCAAGCATCGCTTGCGCATTGTGCACCCCCTATTCTATCAGCACGCCCGCCTCCGCGACTTCGAGCCTGTCTGCTTCCGTGTTAACGTTTGTACCGGTAGAGTCCGCTTTGTAGAGGCGTTGCAGTATCGCGGAGTATTTGAATTCGTTGGTGGCGTTGGTTATCGACTACGCTACGCTTTCTATTTTTCCATCGGGGAGACGATTGAATGACGACGGACGCGCCGTTGGTATGTAGGTAGTTTATGTTCGTCACCTGATGTAGTATATCGTATTTGTACGTCGTTATCACGCGGCCGAGTGCGTCGTACGCGTAGCTGATCGCGTTTCCCCTTCACGGTAACGCGCGCAGAAGGTTCAGCGCATGATTGACCGCCCAGACCGGCGCGTTCTTCGGCGGGCCGCCGTACGGCCGCGTATAGTTCGATGTTCCGGTTTCGGCGGATAGCGCGATGAATATCTCCTGCTTCTGCGCTCCCGCATGCAGCGTCACTCCGAGACCGACGGACGCTGAACGTTTCTTCCGCAGATCCGCCGTCATGACTGCGAGCGCTTCCGCAGATGGTCGTTCCGACAGCATCTCTCCCCCGAGGAATACCGAGGGCGCATCAGCGAATTCGCGCATCAATGCACCGCCGAGACCGCCTTCGACGATGGAGAGCGTCTTCCCGCTTTCGGCGAGTGTCCGTATCGCGACACGGGCGAGCGTATCATCGTCGACACCATAGATGAACTCTTCCAGCACACGCCGCACCTCGCGCTCGACACCGGCTATGAGCGTGTCCGCCTCTGCTTCGGACGATGCCTTCGCGGTGATGCGTACATCGACCTGCCCGCTCTTCGCGGCAAGACCGACGGTCGGGTTCGCAAGCGACTCGAGATCGCCTATCATATCATCAATGATGGATTCACCCGCACCGGATGTATGAAGCACTCTCGCCTTGATGATGCCTGAAAGCGAGAACGTTCTTTTCACATACGGAAGAACGGCGTTCTGTATGAGATATTCCATCTCGCTCGGCACACCCGGGAGCGATATGACACGCGCGCCGCCCAGCACGTGCATGATGAACGAAGGCGCCGTACCCACGGGGTTCTCAACGGCCTCGGCGCCATCGGGGATGAATGCCTGTCGTTTGTTGTTCACCGTCGGTACGCGGCCGAAACGTTTGAACCGCGCGCAGATCTGATCCCAAAGCTCGGGTACATACACGGTCTTGACGCCAAAAGCAAGCGCTATCGCATCACGCGTGGGATCGTCCACGGTGGGACCGAGACCGCCGGTAGTGATGATGATATCCGCACGCGCCATGGACTCGCGGAGCATAATGGCGATACGCTCAGGATTATCGCCGACCGTCGAGGTGCGGAACACATCAACGCCGATATCGCGTAGATTGCGGGCGATATACGACGAATTCGTATCGACTATCTCGCCGAGAAGCAGTTCGATGCCGATGGCTATTATCTCTGCAGAAGGCATATCACCCTCTTCCTGCGTGCCGCGTCCGCACGGGCATACCTGAACGAACGAGCGTTCTATCCGTACACATGACGGCAATGAGCACGAGCATGCCTAAGCCGGTAGCAATAAGCATCCATTCGATGCGTACTATCTCCGCAAGCGGCCCGAAAAGGAGCATGCCTATCGGCATCATCGAGGTGAATAACATTGTGCTGATGCTGAACACACGTCCGAGATAATCCGTCGGCACCCGTTCCTGGATGTATACTGCGGAAGGCGTATTGAAGAACGCAAGTGCTATGCCGGTTATCCCCATGAACACACAATACACGCCGAAGTGTATCGGCAGTCCGAGCGCGATCGTGCACAAGGCCATGACCGCTGAGGAGAGGAGCATCATATGCATGCGGTTCCTGAAGCCGCCCCACATGCCGATGAATATGCCGCCGAGCATCATGCCGCCGGAAAACACCACCTCTATCGCGGTAAGCCGCCAGACATCGCTCCCGAAGGTGCGGGCGACCTGCAGGGGCGTCAGGAGCGCGGCGGGTGCGACGAGGAACATCAGTATCCCGAGAAAAATAAAGAACGAGACGAGATTGCGCTCTCCGCGTATGTAGCGGAACCCTTCGATCATATCGGCGAAGTACGTGCTTTTCCTCTGCGACGCACGCCGGTGCGCGGGCACGTCGAGGAAGAACATAAGCACGGTTATCGCAACAGCCGCCGTAGCAATATCGATGAGAAAGATGACATGCATGGGGAAGAACGTGATGAGCACCCCGCTCACTACCGGCGAGAGGAGCATTATCGCCGACTGTATCGATGATGATATGCCGTTCACCCGGGTAAGGGCATCCTTCGGGACGAATTGCGGGAGAATGGCGCCGACCGCCGGTCCCTGCACGGCGGTGCCGACAGCACGAAGCGCGGCGGCGACCATGACGAGCCAAAGCCCCTTTCCGCCGGCCATGAAGAGGACAGCGAGCGCAAGCGTCGTCACCGCGATAAGCGCATCCGCAACAATGATGAGATACTTCCTGTTATATCGGTCAGCGAGAACGCCGCCGAACGGCGCAATGAGGAATGTCGGGAGAAAGCCGCAGATGATATATACCGTCATCGCTATGCCCGACTTCGTCTCGAGCGTTACATACCAGAGCAGCGCATACTGCACCAGTGATGAACCGAACAGTGAAACAGCCTGGCTTGACAGGAATGCAGCCGCGCGTCGTATCCATGGTTTTTGCATATGCCATTGTAGCACGGCTTTGCCGAAATTGGTATCCGACCGCTGGATATTTTCCCCTGCAGTCCCGGTTTGACACATATCAGACACAAATCCTCACGTAAGGAACAACGAAAATAACGAAAAACACGAAATAGAAAAAGAAAACAGGGAACTGGATAACACAGCCTTCTTTTCGTGTTTTTCGTATATTTCGTTGTTAAATTCTCTCGCCCCACCCGCCCAATATATAATCACCCACTGGGTGAAAATATTTATACCATTCCGCTGGTTTTATCGGCCCTTAATTCTCGGTATCGCTCTGTTTGCGATTTTTTAGGTGCGATTTTCGGTCATACACCGGGGTTGACAATAATTACCGCATCGATATACTAATCACTAGTAATATTGTAGAGTTTCATGATGCTGGGCGGTCCTTGTTCGATAAACCGTTCCGGTGATTTATACGGAGGATAACGACACAGCATATCTATATTCAGACACCAGGTATCGTGCGGATGCCGTAGTTCCGCTTCGCTAATACATCAAAGTACAGGAGAGTTCAAATGAAGAAGATCATATTCCCGTTCGTATTGTTTGCACTGGCGGTTTCCGCATTTGCCGCCCCCGCAAAAGCAGCCCCGAAAGCAGCCAATCCGCTTGCGACCGAAAAGGATACGGCTAAGCTCATTTCGCTCGTGATAGCAGCTGACTACAAGGCAATTACCGAAGACGCCTATGTCGCCGTCATGAAGAATCTTACCACGGTCGCAAAATCGATCGATATTTCATCCGCAGACGGACAGAAGAACGCGGCAAAAGTAACGATGGCGATCATTGTGTTCCGGAAGAAAGCCAAGGACCCCAGTTCGTATACCGATGGTGATGGTAAAAGCATTGTAGACAATGACTGGATCGAAAGAAAATCGGCTGGCGTCGCGAAAGACCTTGCATCACTGAGCAAGGATCAGTTCGTTGCGAAGATCGACAAGGATTACCCCACTGAGGAAAAGGCGCTCAGGGAAGAATTCCAGAAGGCAAAAGCCGCAAAATAGCGGCATCGATTCATGTAGGTAAGAAGCCCATCGACGGGCGGTCAGCCGTACGAAACGGTGCGGCTGACGCCCGTCATTGTATCACCGAAAGTGAGCTGGATATCCAAAACGGCTGGAGGAAAGAAAATGCGCGCTGCCTTTATTCCGGCTGCATTCATTGCGGCACTGACGCTCATGCTCGTAACGATCGGATGTTCGAAGCCCGCGGAACAGACCCCGATCTCCGCGGAACAGATCGCAGGCTCTACGATCGTCCGCGAAGCACCCGGCCCAGACGATACATTGCGGTTCACGGTAACGCTCAACACCGACGGGTCGGTACACGGCACCGGCGATGTATCGGGCGCTATCGGAATATCGTATCTTTCGAACGGAAACTGGAGCATACGAACGAACATCGTTCGGCTGACACTCACCTTCATCGGGTACTACGAAGCGCTGCAGAGCGTAAGAACGAATGTTCAGGCGATAACCATACCCGGTTCGAACTTCACCGGGACAGGCAGGACCATAACGATCCCGTAACCGGTATCCCGGCGTTCCATCGCCATCGGGCCTGACCATTGGAAGTCTCTCACAGTAATGTACGCTGGTATTTTCCCGGGAGGCCTGTATACTGCACGCATACCATTGTACGAGGCACACATGACGACGATATCAAATAAAACGATAACGGTCAGCACCGACGATAAAGGCGGCGAGCTTATGAGCATTCGCTCGAACGATATCGAATACCTCTGGCAGGGCGATGCCGCATTCTGGCCGCGCCGATCACCGGTGCTTTTTCCCATCATCGGGGCATGCCATGAGAACACCTATCGCTACCGCGGTGAATCGTACACCATCGGCAATCACGGTTTCGCCCGCGATATGGATTTTCAATGCATAGCGCAGACCGACGACCGCATGATGTTCCAGCTTACGAGCGATGCATCGACGAAAAAACAGTATCCCTTCGATTTCCGCTTCACCATCGGCTATCGGCTGGATAATTACTCGCTCATTACCGATTACATCGTTGAGAACATCGGCCGCGACAGCATGTACTTTTCCGTCGGCGGTCATGCCGGATTCAATACGCCCCTTGAGAAAGGCGGATCGAAGAACGATTTCGATATCATGTTCGAAAGAGATGAGACCGCATCGCGGCGCTATCTTAATAAAGAGAACACTGCCGAGAACAATGATGCAGCATTGAACGGATCGCTCATGCGCATCACCGATGACACATTCTCACGCGGCGCGCTCGCGCTCGCGAACCTCCGCTCACGGAAGATGACGCTTGCTTCACGGGTGTCGCATCACGGCGTTACCGTGCAATTCGAAGAATTCCCCTGTTTCGGCATATGGTCGCCGTCCGCCGAGGCCCCGTTCATCTGCCTCGAACCGTGGCACGGCATCATGCCGCGCGTTGATGCATCCCCTGACATAACGGTGAAAGAAGGCATACGCATGCTCGAGCCGCAGAGGACATTCGCCACGAGTTACCGCATCATCGTGTTCTGAGAGCCGTCTCCCCGGCTATTCGACAAGCCAATCCTTCGCCTGCTCCACGGTATCGAACGGCTTTCTTGATTTCGGGGAAACCATGTTCACGGCGTTGAGAAGTATGCGCTTCACACCGGTAATGCCGACGATGGCCGCTTTTTTCGTGAGCGGCAGCGATTTCGCGCCTTCCTGTTTTGCGAGCTCGATGAACGCATCGTTGACAAAGCAGCCCGTCACATCGGTGAGCGAGAGATTCTCGTTGGACCCGGACGCGACTATCATTTTTGTCGCCTCGCGTATCTGATCGAGCATCTGTTCCGGTGAAAGCCCGCCGTACGAGATGACTATGATCTTTTTCCCCTTGTGCTCGGTCCATTGTGCGCCCATAACCGCTCCTTATAATTACAAAAGCATTCATCAGGAATCAACAATGGCAGTATACTCAGTACCGGAAAATCTTCAAGTCATGGATAAAGCCAAGAAACGACGAAACCTCTTTCAAGCTCGATGGTTTTTCTTCAGAAGCATCCGCTGCTCAACGACAGGCAGTATACGCGCATCCGTGTAGCGTTTCGCCCACACAGGGAACATACTCCCTGCTGATGCTTTTGTGAACATAGCGGCGAACTGCTTCATCGATGCTATCTGGCTGTCAAGATATCCGAGATTCTTCACGGCCACAACATTCTCCCGCCGCGCCGGGTCGATCTTCGCTTCCGCGGCATACTCCCAGAGCATCTGTATCTTCTTCCACGATTCTATCCTCATGATATCCATACGCCTTGTCGCGCCACTTGAATCGGAGAAGCGCTTCCACTCGCCGGCACGTTTGAGCACACGCTCCGCATCCTTGTATGCATCCTTTCGATGACCGGCCATGACAAGACCTGCATAGACGAGAAGATCGAGATTGCTGTCTATCGGCGTTCGCTGCAGCTCATTGGAATTATTCCTGCTCCAGCCCGTTGCAACGACACCGGTCATGCCGTACCGCTCCGCTATCTGTGCCCAGAGAAGGCAGTTCTCTTTGCGCTCATCTGCATCCTCGCGGTGCTCCATGGACTTGAACGCAGAAGCACCCCAGAGCGTGATGCCGTTCGCCTGAAAATGCTTGATGAGCCGTTCAGTGACAGCGCCGACACCCCCGGCGATGATGGGCCATGGGTTCGGCGTATCGCCCTTCACGAGGGGATGAAGCCAGGGACGTTTTTTCCTGTCGTAGGGCGAATAGCCCCAGACGCAGAGATCGGCAAGCGTACCCAATGTACGGAGCGCGTTCGCATCCCAATCGACCATCATATCATGCCAGAGTATCGGGCGTATGCCGCGTCCGTTGAGCTCCGAGAGCAGCGGCTTGAGGCAATCGATATAAAGAGCGCTCGCACCGTGCTTCTTTATGTATGCTCGCGTATCTTTATGCGTACCGAATGTCCACGCCTCATCGCCGCCTAAATGGAAATACCGGACATCGGGGATAACGGAAAGAACATCGCGGACCATATCGCGTATCAAATCGGCCGCTCCCGGCGCAAGCGGATTGATAGCATCGTTCTGTCCGGCGACCTCCTGCATACGCGCATATCTCTTATGACGGAGCACCATCTCCATATGGCCGAGACATTGCACGAGCGGAATGAGCTCTATCCCGAGCCGCTTCGCTTTCGCAGCGAACCGTTTCACCTCGGCGATGCTGTATGCCGTTTCGCAGCGGAAGCGTTCATCGACCGTCCACGGGAACATATCCTCCCATTCGACAAGAATCGCATTGTACTTCGCCGCGTGAAGGAGATCGAGCAATTTCATGAGGCGCTTCGCCGTCGGTGGAAGCCCTTTCAGATCGAGATGAAAGCAGCGCACATATGATCGTCTGTTCTTTTTCATGGCAGCTCCCTGTTCGAATGCATCGTATGGCACGGCAACATACCGCGGCGCGTATATATACCACACCCCCGCATTTAGCGCCAGCCGGGGGCGAATTCATTTTGTATTTTTCTTGCGTTGCCGCACAGCACGTTCTCCCGTTCGCTCGGTTCACCCCAGCGATAATAATTCCCGCCTATCATCTCGAGAAACAGCTCCCAGAACTGCACCAGCTTGAGCGCGTACGCATTGGACTCCGGCGTTCCGTACAATGCATCAGTAGCGAACAATATCTTCTCGTTGAAATATCGTTTCGTCCCGTCATTGCATTTCCTGTCGAGGATGCGAATGAACCATTCGATGTCCTTTCGATATCCGCTGAGGTCATGATAGATGTTCGGATAGTAGTACAGGTTCATTTCCGTCTCATCAAGCCACGGATAACCGAGATGCCCGCCGATGATGGTAAGCGCGGGAAATGCCTCCGCTATCGACGCAAGATATGACGGGCGCATCGTGCTGCACCCGTGGCCGAGCGATGCGTTCTGCTCGCCGGGTTTTCCGTATGAAACGATACCGGTGTGAAAAAGTATCGGCATACCGAGCGACGATGCCCGTTCATAGAACGGAAAATAGTCGTGATGATCGTACGGCTTCACCGGCTTGTACGGCTTTAATCCGATAAAACCTTTCTCGCAGAGCGCATCGATGTTTTCAGGATTTCCGGACAGATCAAGATAACCGAACGGCACGATGAAGCCCGGATACCGCCTCGCCGCTGTCAGCACTTCCGCTTCCGTCGCGTACGGCGCATAGCTGATATTCGCGCCGGAAAGGTCCATTATCCACAGAGACTCTACCTTCCTGCTCGCAACGATATCGTCGAGGTCCGTGCATCCGCGGCGTAAATGTGCGTGCGCATCGATGATCATTGCGCTCTCCGTTACAGGATTATCTTCGGCGCCGTTGCCGTCGCCCTGTCGGTAGCGACGATATAGTCCTTATGCCCTCGAATATGCGTTACCGGGTAATCATCGCCCGGTTCGCCCATCGCGGCTATGCGCAGCGCAGTGTTCGCCCATTGAAAATCCTTCGATTCATTGCGCGTCATGAGCAGAAGTTTTCGCGCCCCGAGTATCTCGCGCATGCCGAGGGTTATCGCTTTCCGCGGGAAATTGATGAGATTGCCGCCGTAGGAATGGCGCGATGCATCGAGCGTACGTGTAAACTCATTGATGTCGATGATGCGCGGTCCGGTGTCTTTTATTCCGGGGGCGGGTTCGTTGAACGCGAGATGCCCGTGAATGCCTATGCCGCCGTAGCAGACCTCTATCCCGCCTGCTTTTGCTATCAGTCCGGGGAGCGCGGCGCAATTCTCCGGCGTCGGGAACACGATGGCATCGTCATCCGGGCGGAGTTTTTTATCGATGAGATCGAAGAAGATGCGGCGCACCTGTCCGCGGAAACTGATGGGGCTGTCAGCAGGGACAAGTTCGCCGTCATCAGTGCAGTACTCATCCATGAAAAAGAACGTACACGCGTGCAGATCGATCTGCTCATCATTGATCATGCGCGCCATGTTCGCATACGGCTGTGTGGGCCCCACCGGCATGATATACCCCGTCATGCGTTTTTCACGCGCGGCACGGGCAAAATCGTCGACCATGCGCCGCGCCAGAAAGTGATAGAGCTCATCGAGCGTTTCGGTAATGACGAGATGCCCCTTGCATTGTGCGGTCATATCATCCGTTGAAAGTGCGAAAAGCCTGCGTATCTCTTTGCTTCTATCCATGCCGATGCCTCCGTCAATTGATTCACCTCAAGTATAACGGCATCCGTCCGCATCGGGTATGGACAAAGTGGGCGCGTATGTTAGAATTGGTATATGCCCGAAAACGACATTCTCATCGAATTCTCGCCTCGGCTGCGTTTCTATTTCGGGAAAAGTGACGAGCACTTCATCGCCGCTGGGAATTTGACCTATCTCGCGGAGCACGCGCATCGTCTCGGCACCGCCGTCGGTTTTCCCGACTTTCGTTTCCTCTATCTCCTCGAAGGCGAGGGCCTTTTCGTTCCGCCGAACGGCGAGCGCATACGACTTGCCGCAGGCGATCTCGTCTGCAGACGTCCCAACGTCGACAATATGATACAGCCGAACAAGGGGCGGCGCTGGCGCGAGTTCTATTTCGCCATGCCGACAAGCTTGTATACGATGGCTGTCGATGCCGGCCTCATGCCCTCGCGCGATCATTACCGCATCGGCATCGATGCGTCCATGAAAGCGGCGATGAGCGCGATACTGACGTCCGTCCGTCACGCGCGTTCGTTCGCAGGTCTATTGCCCGATATCATCGATCTTCTCTCATACATGAAAACGCGCGCAGATAATGTCGAATTCGATCGACGATCGAGAAGATCCATCGATACGGCAAAGCGCATTCTTTCAGCGAATATCGAGCGGAATATCTCTATGGAGAAGGTCGCACGCGCATCCGGCATGGGATACGAGGCGTTCCGAAAGCGCTTTCGCGATGTCGTCGGCATCGCCCCGAAAGAATTCCGCCTGCGGAAAAAACTTTCCGCCGCCGCGGCGCTTCTGCTTGACGGGCATCACACGATATCGGAAATAAGCGAACGATTCGGATACCCGGATATTTTCTGTTTTTCGCGGCAATTCAAGGCACATTTCCGGTATACGCCGAGCATGTACCGAAGACTGTATCGATAGCTGCCACCCCGCCTCAACCGCGAGGCGCATCGCATCGGCAGATCCTATTCGGCCGCAAGTTCAAAGAACGGCGTCGGCCCGTCCTTAAGCTTCGCTGTATCGATGACGATCTTCATTTTTCCGTCCGCGTTCTCCGCTATCGGCAGCTGTTCTTTGCGCGAACCGTCGATACCGAGCGCCCAAAGCGTCATCGCCTTGCCCTGGGTGTTCTTGATCGTGACGGAAAGCGCACCGGTACGCATCAGCACCGGCAATGTCCCGAGTTTTACGAGCGTGACGCGATCATCGGACGCTTCGAAATCGGTGTTAAGCGCGTCGGTGGAATACACGAGCAGAAGGCGTTTGCTCCTGTCGATCGGCGCCCCGTCAAGCGAGGATACGGCAACGGCAGAGGCTGCCGGCATACTGTCGATGCGTATGTTCTTAAGCGTGATGGACCGATCCTCTTTCAAAACGGCACCCTCGGTTTTTGAAGTGATGACGGTCAAGGACTCCTCCTTAACGTTCATGAGTATCTCTTTTGTGTCCGTCTGAAAAACGCCATCCTCGACGCTCGTTCGATTATCGGAAGAGAGAAGCCCCGCCTTTCTCAGCTGCTCTACCCATTGAGCGGATCCGGATGTCGCACTATCGGATGCGGCGACCGCATGGGTAGTTATCGTCATCTCTCCACCGCTCTCCGGGGGTATGGTCATTTTGGCTTGTACTGCCGGAACACCCGCGGGGGCGGGCATATCGGATCCGAGCCCGAAGCGGCAGAGCAGCGATATCCTGCTTTGGCTATCATTGATCTTTTTCAGCATATTGTTCTCTGAAAAAAGGTACTCTTTGGACAGGAGCACCTTGACGGCGCTCGCCGACGGGGATACATCGCCCCGCGCGAAAAGAAGTGTTGCGAGCACCTGGTTGGCCCGCTGTATGGGATCGCGTCCGGCAAAGTACACCCCCATAGGGTATGCCAGTCCCATAATGACGGGCTGGCAGTGGACGGTAAGTCCCGAAAAACCCTGGAACGCCGAATAGGACGGGTAGAGAAGACCGGCTTCATGGCGATATTTCCCCCAGAACCCGAAATTGTTTTCCGTCACGAACATGGGGCGATCGAGGTAGCGTGCATTCGCCGCAATACGCCAATAGCCGGCGCTGGTCGCAATAGCCCCGTTCTGTTCCATTTTTGAGCCGGGCGTATTGAAACCCTTCGGATGATTGTGATAGGTATGCATGGAAACCACCGGCGAGATGTTTCGTGCGGCATGGTTCCGGAAACGAATGATAGCATCGTATTGATGCGTAAGCCCTTTATAGCCTGTCTCGCGCACGGTATTCTCATACCAACGGGTCATCTCCGCTTGGAGTTCGTAGACAAATACGGCTGCGTCATTGCCTCGCGTGGTGTATTCCAGGGGATATGCTTTTTCAAAACCGATATCCTCGAAGGAATGTATCTTCTCAGCCGTTCCCCATGCATCCCTGAGCGCCTCGATGCGATCGTTGTATCTCTTCCTGAGGAAGTCGCGCCAGCGCTTATCCGCGAACGGCTTGATATCCGGCTTCTGAAAGAACCCTATTTCGACGAAAATATCCTGCTCATTCCAGAACGTCATCGTTGCCATCACCGGATCGTCCGCGAGGGACAGACCGGTATACGGGTTGCGATGTGTGAGAAAAGCGCGCACCCCGTTCGCCCACGGTTCACGGGATGACGGATCGACCAGAAAACGTTCCCGGAAATTCCGCTGATCCCCCTCGTCCCAGCGGCCTTTCAGATAGCTCGCGTGATATGCCATATCGAGGGTGATATAAATGCCCGCTTGTTTCAGACAGAATACCAGACGATCAAACCGCTCGAGGGTTTCCGCGTTCAGATCGCCGTCATTCTGCGCCCCGACGCTGAGCACCATATCCATGCCCTGTATCCGTATCATATTGTAGCCCTGAAGGCGGATGGCGTTCACATGCTCCGCGATCGCGGCGTGCTCTCCCTCTTTCGTTCCCGCCAAGAGGGGGTAGTCTTTGTAGCTTACATTTTTTTCATTGAAAGAGCGCTCCGGCACATAGGATGTATAGGAAAAAAACGCACCGGCGTCTGCGGCCTCTTCTCAAAGGTGAATTGCCCGTCACGTCCGACGATGACACGCCCGTATTTTCCGGCAGGCCCGTCCTCCACGAGTGCGCTGAAATCGAGCGCGCTCCCGGGCACGATGGTCGTGCGCGACATATCGACCGCTTTCCACTCATCGCCGGCGACGACCTTAAACGATGTGTACGCCGCGGGAGAAGAAAGCAGGCATGCGAGGGCTATTTGAAACAGTGAACGACATCTGCACGCCTTGGCCGCACGATGCTGCGATCTTCGATCTTTCGTCTGTACGATCATTTTCTCCTCCATCCGCTGCGATCATCGTTGAATATTTTTTTTACCGTATCGTACGCCATCTTCGGCCTGCGATATTCGTCGAGAAGCCCGGCGCAGTTAAAGCCGCGGGGCTTTACCCGCACCTCGCCGCCGTTGACGAAGCTCCTCGTGTCAAAGAACTGCCAGAGCGCAATGCCGATATACCGCGGGTTCGCGAACACCGCGCGTATCGCCTCGGCAAAATATCCCGCCTGGAATTCCTCCGACCACTGCGCGTTCGCTCGGTCATGACAGCCGTACAGCCCGCATGCACCGATCTCGCCGAGCATGAACGGTTTGTGTTTCAGGTCCTCTCTGTTGGTGAACTCAGCTATTGAATTGACACGCCCTTCTATCCACGCGATCGACGGTGTCGTATAATCCTTGTGCCCGCCGATCCATCCAGGATAGATGTTCATCGCGATGACATCGGCGAATTCGAGACAGATATCCCGCTCATGCCGGCTTGAGGCGAACGTGACAAGGAGCGTGGGCTCGACAGCACGTATCGTCTGCGCAAGTTTTCCATATAACACCTTGCCGCCGGCAGTGTCCGAGCAGCATTCATTGAGAAATCCCCAGAGGATTATCGACGGATGATTGATGCTGTTCTCGACCATGAGCTTAGTCTGCTTTACCTGCAGATCGATATACGCCTGGTCCTTTGCGTCGTTCTCCGTATCGTTCCACCCCATGCTTTCCTGCCATGCGAGCATGCCGACCTCGTCGCAGAGATCGAAGAACGCCTGGTCCTGCGGATAATGCACGCAGCGCACGAAATTGCAGCCGAGGTCCCTGAGCAGATGGATATCATCCATCATCAGATGTACGTTCTGTACCGGACCGAATTCGGGATGCGACTCATGCCGGTTGACGCCTTTGAGAAAGACCGCTTCGCCGTTGAGCAGTATCTTCTGGTCTTTCGTCTCTATCGTCCGTATCCCGAATCGTTCGACGATGCGGTCTTCAGCGGTCGTTACGGTCACCGTGTGCAGATGCGGCTTTTCCGGCGACCATACTCTGA
The DNA here is from genome assembly GCA_038043445.1 of Spirochaetota bacterium. Taxonomy (NCBI): domain Bacteria; kingdom Pseudomonadati; phylum Spirochaetota; species Spirochaetota bacterium. The sequence continues at coordinate 8,874 of JBBTBY010000131.1, read as the reverse complement.
ACCCCGGAACATCGGCCGTTATATCGATCATGCCGTTCACCGGTTTTTCCCGGAATGCTCTATCCGCACCGCTGTCGAATCGATAGGTCCCGCTCACCTCGGCGGGGATATCGCCGTCGAACAGCATCCTGAGCCGCACGGTCCCTTTTGTCGTTGACAGTGTTTGTATCCTCACACGCTGTACCGCGAACTGCGGCACCGACTGCACCGATACCGTGCGGTATATGCCGCCGAAACCGTACAGATCGAAATGCGGTCGGAACAGCGGTATCGATATCTTGTCATACCTGTTGTCGATCAGAATCACAAGCTCGTGCTCACTTCCGCCCGCGGGAAGATCGTATGCAATACTCGAATAGGGGATCTTATGATCGCTGATATGTGTCCCGTCCCACCAGATGCGGCCGAACAGTCCCATCCCGCCGATGTTGAGTCTCAGGCGCTCGTTCCTTCCCGCAGAGAACGTTACTCGTTTGCGGTACACGACAACGCCGCGTTTACCGAAATGCTCTGGGCTCGTATCGAAAACACCCGGCACCGCCATTGTTTCATTGTATGTCACCTGTGACGGATCTATCCCGTTCACATCATGATCGCCGAGCCAGACAAAATCCCAGCCGCCGTCGAGCGACAATGTTCTGCGATCGGGAAATAACGGATAATGGTTCATCGCCGGCCCCTTACGTAGACAGGGTATTTGTTTTCCATACGCTTAGTATAATGCAGAACGGCAGGGAATCAATGCAAAATATCGGCACATCGATGCAAAAAAAGCGCACAGGCAGCGGTGCTCATCGGTCTCGGTAGCGCTCGGGCGGCATGCCGGCATGCTTCTTGAACGTGTTCGAGAAGTGATACTGATCGGTGAACGCAAGCGTGCGGGCGATCTCGCTGAGTCCCGCATTTGTCGTCGAAAGTAATATCTTTGCCCGATCTATCTTCCGGCATATGATGTAGTGATGCGGCGTGGTGCCGGTCTCAGCACGAAAGCGCCGTGTCATCTGCGATGAAGAAAGCGATGCGAGCGCGGCGATCTTTTCGAGGGAGAGTTCATCACCGATATGCGCCTCGAGATAGCGGATGACCGTTCCTATCTCATGGGAATAGCGGCGTTTCGTACGGCAGATGCGTTCCGCCTGGATGCAGAACGAATGGAACGCGAGGGACATCTTCTCTGCAGCGTCATCCGGCGGTTTCGCAGCAATATCGCGGATGGAAGAGAATATCGCCGGCCGACGGAAAGCGCCGATGCGGTGAACGCCGCGAAGGGCATAAAGATCGACAAGCGCATCAACAAGCCTGCCCCGCAGGCAGAACCATATTTTCGTCCATGGGCAATCTGTCGCAGTAAGCGTATGCGTCGCATCCCGGGGAAGTATATACACATCATGCGCCCGTACGGAGTGAACTTCGTTCCCGAGAGCGACCGTGCCCGAACCGGCGAGCACGTACTCGAACGTATACAGATCATCGAAATGCCTGCGTTGTACAGCGGGACGCTCTATAACGGCGATGCCGGCGGACAAAAGCTCGATCGTTTCGTACGATCCTATGGCGCATTGCCGGCGCTCCGCCCTGAATTGCTTCTTCATTGATGTCCTGTGCCTTGCACGGAAGTATACAGGAAGCGAACGTATGCGCAAGGCTTTCACGAAGGCATCCTTCCCCTGCATTGACGAACATCATCGGTACCGATATACTTCTGCGATGAGCGCGATCGACGCATTCATCTCTGACAGGGATGCACTCTCCCCGGGGGACAGGCGTACGCTCAGGGACGCGTTTCCCCGCTACATCGATACATTGCTCCTGACTGGCTCGGTCGAAGCAGCGATAGAAAGCATGCGCACCACAGCACCACCTCAAGCGCCCGGAACAGCGGGGGCGCGATCTCTCCCGGGCATGGTCGATATCGTATTCCGCTCCGATGAGGAACGCGCCACGATGCACACCGCCATTGCATCCATGCACGCGCTCATCAAGGAAGGCGATACGGCGCTCATCCCGTGGATGATGCAATGGCTCAAGATCGGACTTGCTGCGGAACTGCATGATGCCTGCATGTATATCAGCGATCTTGCCGTACCGGAGATGACCGCCGATGCGGCGATGCATGACCTTCTTCTTTCGCTTGCGGCAGAGGATTTCTCGCGCGGGGGACGGATCGAGAACCATGACTTTCTGCCGTCATTCCATCTGCGTGCCATGGTAAGCGCGCTCACGCCGCCGATATATGCCGCAGGGCTTATCCGTTCGGTCATGAACGCCTCCGTTCCGTTCTTCGGCGAACGATCGGCCCATTTCGACCTGGTGCTTTTCGATGAGCAAAGCGGCTTCGGACGATATCCCGAGCTGTCCGTCACCGACGCCGATGCGGCGGCGATGATACGTGATACATCGCCGGAAAAAGCATTATTCGGAATATGGACACTATGGCTCCGCGGCGGCGCCTCGCCTTCGCTCACGGATGCTATTGCAGAATGGATACGCCGAGACCCGCCACATCCGGGGCTTATCAAATTGGCATCGATGTACCTGGAGCGCACCGGCGCAGCGCTCAGTGCCCCCGCCCTCACCGACAGTGAATCGCTCTGCCGGGTATTATACGGAACACCCGGACTACTCGCCCGAGAAGCGGCCGGCGCTTTGGCAAGTGCCGCCAGCGGAACCCGGAGGAGGTACACCCCGTTCATCAGCCGTTATGACGGCACATCGTCAAAGCATATCTGGGAAATTAAGGCCTCGCTTTCCCCCGTTCCTTCTGCGGGCACCGAACATCCACCGATGGCGTTTTATCACCGCATCATCATCGGTACAAGTACAAGCGAATGGATGCCGGCACAGGATGAATTCGGCTTCATCATTGCCGAACGGGATGACATCCGTGCGTGCGCGCTCCCGCTCAGGCTCCCGTGCCGCCGCGCAAGCGCCATGGGTGCTCAACGCAGGGCGAACGTGCTCGGCTGGCTGCCGGATACATCCGAATTCCTGATACATCTCTCGGTACCGAGCAAAGGCCCCGAATGGGATACGTGGAATCTCATCCTGTCCGTTCGTGCGAACGACATGGCCTGCCGCATCTGGCGTCCGCACGAAAACGGTCCTGCGGAACCGATAGCATTGACCGAATTGCGCGATCACGAGGACACCTCGATCGTCTTCTCTTACGGCGAACTCAAATTCCATCCCGGCAATGCGCCCGGCGAACGATTCGAGGAGGACAGGACACCGGACTATGACTCATATTCAGGGCCGGAGATAAAACGCTTTCTCCCCGGCCTCGCGGGAGATCCTGACATCATCGCGAACATATCTATGGACCCGCCCGAAACGGCACCCGCACCCGTCGAATATCTCATTCAGACGAAGGGTTGGTATCTCGACGGCCATTGGCGAAACGCGCATGCCTCGTTCATAGCCGCAGCCGATGATCTCGGACGAAAGGGGTTCGTCCTGCTTCAGGATGCGTGAGCACGCCGCTTGCCTGCCGGTCTCACCCGTAGCGCCTTGTCGACATCATCGACCATGGCATTATCAAGTCTGTTGCCCCAGAGATAATATCTTGTTTCTTTCGCAATGAGCCCGGAGAGGAGGAGAAGCGCGACGAGATTGGGTATCGCCATGAGCGCATTCATCGCGTCGGCCGCTTCCCACACGAGCGGGAGGGACATCACCGCACCGGCGAATACGCCGATGATCCAGAGGAATCGATACGGCAGCACCGACCGGCGGCCGAAAAGATATTCCACCGCGCGCTCGCCGTAATACGACCAGCCGAGTATCGTGGAATAGACGAAGGTGAACAGCCCCACACCGAGCACTATCGGGCCGACGACCGGTATCGCTTCGAAAACTTTCGATGTAAGCGCCGCTCCGTTGAGCCCGACAAAGGCAGCTTTGTTCTTAACTATAGAAGAAACCACAACAAGACCGGTAAGAGCACAGATGATGACAGTATCGAAGAAGGTGCCGGTGGAACTTACGAGCGCCTGACGCACAGGGTTCCTCGTCTTCGCCGCAGCGGCGACTATCGGCGCCGAACCGAGGCCGCTCTCGTTCGAGAACAATCCCCGCGCAATACCGTAGCGCATCGCCATGAGAATGCCGGCCCCAAGAACACCGCCGCCCACCGCCTTCGGGCGGAACGCCTCGACAAGGATCGATGAGCACGCCGGGAGAAGAAAATCGCGATTGATCACGAGTATCACGATGCATCCCGCGACATAGAACACCGCCATGAACGGCACGAGTGCCGTGCACGCCGCGGCTATCGAACGCACACCGCCCAGTATCACTATCGCCGTAATGAAGGCAAGGACGATGCCGGTTATCCAGGGTGCAATGCTCAGTTTCGTCGACACAAGATGCGCTATCGAATTCGACTGGACCATATTGCCTATACCGAACGCCGCGAGCGCGGTGAATACAGCGAATATCACGCCGAGCCATTTCATATTGAGTCCGCGTTCAAGCGCGTACATAGGCCCGCCCTGCATCTGGCCGACCTCATCCTTCACGCGGAATTTCACCGCAAGGAGCGCCTCGCCGTATTTTGTGGCGATGCCGAACACGCCGGTAAGCCATATCCAGAGTACCGCCCCCGGCCCGCCGAGCGCTACCGCAGTAGCGACACCGACGATATTCCCCGTCCCGATGGTCGCCGCAAGCGCGGTAGCGAGCGCGCCGAACTGGCTCACGTCGCCTTCACCCTTTTCCTTTGAGAACGCGATGCGCAATGCCGCACCCAGCTTCCGCTGAACAAAACCCGTGCGCACGGTGAGAAAAAGATGCGTGCCGAAAAGGAGCACGAGCATCGGCGGACCCCAGAGATAGCCGTTGAGCATCTGAAAAAACGAAAGCGCGTTCATACTGCATCCTTGTCCGATAAAAAGATATCGAACGATGGATGATTGTATCGTGCATCAACTGCAATCGCAAGTACTATCCGCCAGATTGTCGCGAGAATAGAGAACAGCGGGTTGCAACCCGCTGTTCTCTATTCCGATGATATTTCGAGAGCATTTTCGCAACAGTCTCACCGCATTTTTTTTCGTGAGAGTTTCCACTTCCCGCCGGCCATCTCGCCGCTTATTATCTCGCCGTTCTGCGTGCGGAAATTGGAGAACGATACGCCGTCCCATGAGCGCGGGCAGGCGCCGCCGATAACGGTCTTGCCGAAATAGTCCGACACGAGCGCGTCGTTCATCGCCTGCAGATAGAGCCCGTGGCTCGTTACGTAATAGCAGGTCGGGGCCTCAATGAGCCCGCGCGGGTCATCATCGATATCCGTTCCGAGCGATGTCTCATATATCTGCAGCCAATCGGGGTCGACATAGCGGCTTTTTCCCGCCTGCGAAAGATCGCCGAGAAGCCCATCCGCACTGCCCATGTGCGACGATGCGACCCAGAACGCGGCAAGCGTCCATCCATAGAACCTGTTCTCTTTTACATCGCGGCAGATATCATAACGCCGCTCGTACGCCTTCACCGTGAACGGCGAGGGTTTTCCGAGCGGGAGGAAGTTGAGCGGATTCAGCTGTACCGGATGTTTCTGTTTCCCGAACGTCTCCTCGATGGAAGATTCGTATATCCCGCAAACGCCTTCTTTCGGATCGTAAAGCGCATCGTAGGTGAGACCGGCACGCATGACAGCGCGCCATTGCTGAGCGTCCTCACATTCGATGGAAAGTCTTTTGGCAAGAAGGAGCGCTTTGCCTATAGCATACTCGGCGGAGAACAGCGCGCAGAGATAGTTCTTTTTATTGTGTCCGCCCATCTCATCCTGTCCCATGGACGGAGAGATGCGTATGCCGTATCGGCCGTTCTTTTCGCGCGTCAGTACCGACGCATAGAAATCGGCGGTGGCTTTCACTATCGGCCAAGCGACAGCCCTCGCCCACTTCCTGTCATTGCAATGGAGCGCCGTCTCATACGCCATACGCGCGACATACGCCGCATTGTGTATCTCATACTGATACCAGTTCGGCTCTCCCGGACGTGCGGCATCGAGGAGCTGCGACGATTTCGCGATGGGGAATTCCCACGCCCACATGGTCCCGTCGGCCTTGAAGATGCGCTTCGTGAACGAACGCATATCGTCGATGAAGGAGTGATAGAACTCCACCCATGAGCGCGCTATGTCATAATGGCCGAGCCTTAAAAGCGCCGGATGGATATAGGACAGGTCTTGCGGGAATGAATAGCGCCACATATTCCCCGACCATCCGCAGGGCTGCGCCGGTGCTCTCATATCGGGTCCGTAGCTTGCAAGCGTGTAATAGAGCGAACGCGCCCACATGGCCTGATACTTCGGTACCGGCACGGAAAGCCCCGCATCTCCGTAGCGGACATGCCATGCATGCGCTGCATCGGCAGCATACTGCTCGCCGTCGACAATGGACGCAAGCGCCCGAACGAGATCCACGCGCCGCTTCCACGATGCAAGCCCCGCAAGTATGAGATGACGACCCCGCGCGCCGCTGAACGATATGCCGATGCCATCCTCTCGCTCGCTGAGAACGGCTTTCCCCCGCGTGCTGATGACGCGAAGACCAACGATGCTCTCTGCAGTCCCTATCGACAATTTCAGCAGCGCGGTATCCATGGATGACGACTGAAGTACAGCCGAACCCTCGAGCACATCACCGTACGATACGGGAAGCTCTGTCTCCGGCGCAAGCAGGAGCGAAGGCATTGCCATTGTCGTGGAATCATATCTGATGTCGAGCGCGAGCATATCGGGCATGGCAGGATCGCAGAATGCCGTTATCGTATACCGCAAGCCGCTGAAAGAAAGCGCGGTGACGAGACGCCCATCGTAGAGATCGAGCGACTGTTCATACGCTTCGGGTGCCGGCGGCAGAGCATCGGCAAATACGATGCGGAACGCATGAAGGCGGCTGTCTATGCCGTGCGCACCGCGATGCCAATGGTCCGCATGCATGAACGATGTCACGCCGACGCTCGTCTTCTCGCCGCGGAAACCGTTGCCCATGAGACCGTATGCATCGAATGACGCGCCGGCGCGGCCGCTCCCCAGATAGAGATTGATATTATCTGCCATACGAAGCGGCCATTGTGTTCGCCGTATATTCCCCGGTTCCAGATAGTGACGCATGGTTTCTCCCATCGGACGGTATGACACTATACTATCATCCCCTGCCGCGTTCGACTATGACACTTTCCGGCATTTACTATTGCACTATCCGTCCTTAACGGCCTTGCTTCGGTCACGATTCATGCGTATACTGTCCGTCATGCAGCGCAAAAGAGAGGAACATCACGCGCCGATGACGCCATTCGCCGTACGCATCCATTTTGCCGGCTACGACAGGCATCACGCCGTCGGGCGCATTCGCATGCTGAGGAATTATCATCTCTTCCATTATGTGCTCAGCGGTCACGGCAGCGTAGCCATAGACGGTAGAGAATGGTCGCTGACACGCGGCAGCGGCTTCTTCTTTTTCCCCGGGCAGTATCATGACTACGGCGCGGATGCTGATGACCCGTGGGGATATGCCTGGATAGCCTTTGACGGCGCCGATGCCAAGGCGCTGCTCACACGGATAGGCATCTCGAAGGAAAGACCTATATTCACCCGGCGATATTCACCTGCCGTCGCATCGCTCATGGAGTCTATCGTGACCGAGCTCGGTGCAAAAAGAGCGGGTTATGATCTCTCGGTGCATGCGAAATTCTTCTCGCTTTTTTCGATGATGGCCGGAACACGCGGTGTATCGCCGTCGGATACCGATGCGAACGCACATGAAAGCCCGCGTGTGCGGTCTATGCTCAGCTACATCTCATCGCATCTGAACGGCGACTGCACCGTACGCGCCGCGGCCGAATCCGCCGGCCTTGACGAGACCTACGGCTCGAAGCTCTTTAAACGCGCGACCGGTCAGACCATGCGGGACTATATCCTCTCCCTTCGCATCGGGAGCGCAAAGAACATGCTGCGTTCAAGCCGCATGGATGTAGCAGGGATAGCCGAAGCGGCGGGATTTCACGAATACGCCGTGTTCGCCCGCCTCTTTCGCCGTAAGACCGGCATGACACCCACGCAATTCCGCGCAACGAAAAAAGTGTGGTGACTCGGCGTGTTCGGCCATTCGATCTGATTTGACACACAGGCGCAGCCGGACTATAATTATCGCATCTGCAGATCGATACCGGACCGGTACCATGTGAAATACGATCAAGCCCGCGGAATGGTTACTATGCTTCATCGAACGATGCGCCCCGTGAAAGAACCGTCCACACTGCGATTCGCCTGCATTTTCAGCGAGCATGATTTCAATGCGTTCAGACAGGTGATGAATTATTACGACATCTATCGGGGCGTCATTGACGCAGCGCGCGAATATGATGCGGAAGTATCGTTCTTCGATAGAACGCTTACGCCAGAACGATTCGTTGCGGAAAAACGCTATCGGGATTACAGCGGCATTCTCGGCATCATCCCGTGGACGAAATTATCCCCTTCAAGTCCCGCAACACGCATCGGAAGATCGGCACCGTTCGTGAATATGCTCATCGATGATCGGCACGCTCAGGGGAATTATGTCGGCCCGGATGAGCAGCAGTCGATATCCCTTCTTGTAGAGCACCTTGTCAGCGAGGGTTTTGAGCGCATCGGTTTTTTTTGTTTCGGTTTTGAACGGTATACGCTCGACCGTTACGCAGGGTATCGCAATGCGCTTGCCGCAAGCGGAATGAGGTATGACGGGCGCCTGGTGTTCTCCGACACGCCGCTTGAGAAGTACTTCAACAGCACGGATGGCACGTTCGCTGGCTTGCCCGCGCTGTATCGTCAATCCGAGAGTGTCTTCAAGCAGCTTTTCGAGCGTATTCTGACCGAGAAGCCGTCGCCCG
>JBBTBY010000130.1 GCA_038043445.1 Spirochaetota bacterium | reverse complement strand
GAACGGGAATAGAACTCCTTCGAGCAGGAATATCGGTTATTCTCTGGTCGGAGATATTTCGGTGAGAGGGAATAGTTCGTTTGCCGGGAATCCAGGCCTTAAAGCGGCACAAGCCGTGATCAATGCGCTCCCTATCGATCATCGGTACATCTTGCAGCTCTATTCCGACGGATATTCATCGTCTGAGATCGCTCTGGCGGTGGAGAGACCGGCGGGCACGGTGCGGAGCATCTGCTCGCGGCTCCTTGCTGCTATCCGTGCAGCGTATGAGAAGGTCATGCTCGACAATGTTCCCGCGAAAGCGGCATCGTCCGTTGTTGCCGCCGATAGAGACACGGGATCCGGTGAAAAATACCTTCCCATTCCGAAAGTCGAATACCCTTTCGAATGGTTGCATGTCGTTCCATGTATCATGGACTGGATATTGAATGTGCTCATGCTGCGGCTTCTATGCAGATATGGCACTTTATACCGATGATCCAACGCGGCGCCACGGAGGGCAAAAAAAAGCGCGAGCCGTAGCACACGAGGTGCGAGGCACGCGCTTCGCCATGGAGGGCGAAAAAAAAAGCGCGAGCCCTTGCGGAACCCGCGCCTCTTCGATGATCGTGTCAGTCCCTAACCGATATTCTTACCCGCAACCACATCGCGGATGATGCCCGCCGCGATCTCATTGCGCTGTATCTGGCTCGTACCTTCATAGAGCTGCGTGATCTTCGCATCGCGCATGAATTTTTCGAACGGATATTCGCGGGTGTAGCCGTAACCGCCTGCGATCTGCACCGCATCCGTGGTCACCGACATTGCAGCCTCGGATGCGAGAAGTTTGCACATCGCGCTTTCCTTGCTGAACTTCTTGGCGCCTGCGTCTATCCACTTCGACGTGCTGTACAGGAGCGCGCGGACGGCTTCGACCTGGCTCTGCATGTTGGCGAGCATATGCTGTATCGCCTGAAAGCTCGTGATCGACTGGCCGAACTGTTTTCGTTCGTGCGCATACGGAATGATCTCATTGATAGAACCCTGTGCTATGCCGAGGGCCTGCGACGCGACGCCGGGGCGTGAATAGTTGAGCGTCTCAAGCGCGTGGATGAAACCCATGCCTTCCTTGCCGCCGACGATGTTGTCCACCGGGATCTCGCAATTGTCGAATATGAGCTGGCGTGTAGCGGATGCGCGTATGCCCATTTTCTTCTCGTGCGGGCCGAACGTGAACCCCGGCGTGCCCTTTTCGACGATGAAGCAGGAAACACCGCGCGAACCGCGCGCCTTGTCGGTCACGGCCATGACGGTGTAGATCTCAGCCTCGCCGGCATTGGTGATGAACTGCTTCGTGCCGTTCAACACATATTTCGCGCCCTTCTTGACCGCATTGGTCTTCATGGCGCCTGCATCCGAACCGGCGTCCGGCTCGGTAAGACCGAACGCAGCGAGGTGCTCACCGCTTGCGATCTTAGGGAGATATTTCTTCTTCTGTTCCGGTGTCGCGCCCACAAGGATAGGGAGCGTACCGAGCGCGGTAGCGGCAAGGCACAGCGATATGCCGCCGCAGACCTTCGACATTTCTTCGGTTGCAAGGACAAGGTTCGTGATGCCTTTGTCCGTGCCTTCGGTCATGCCGCCGTATTCAGCGGGGATGTAAATGCCGAACAGACCGGCCTCGCGGAGCTTTGCGACGATCTCCCAGGGGAAATGCTCTTCTTCGTCGAATTTCGCGCGTACCGGGCGTATTTCGTTCTCAGCGATCTCGCGTGCCAGATTTTTGACCTCAAGATTGACGTCAGATAGGAAATAATCCATCGATGCCTCCAATGGCGTAATGTGCGAAAGATTGTATCACATCGAAGGATATATTTCAACAACGATGTCCGTTCTTTTGGTGATGCGCCGTCGATATCCGTGTCCGCCGCATCGCTTGTGCTCTCCCCGATTTTCATGTACTATCGAAGGCAAGTCACTGCCAGCCATGGAAATAACGCTTTATATCATCGGTTTTCTGCTGCTTCTCGGGATGAACGCCTTCTATGTTCTTGCCGAATTCGCTGCGGTACGCATACGCAGTTCGCAGATAGAAGAAATGGTCGACCTCGGCGTAAAGGGCGCCCGCAATGCCCAGCATATACACGCCAATATGGATGAATTCCTCTCGGTATGTCAGGTCGGCATAACCTTCGCATCGATCGCCCTCGGTTTTGTCGGTGAGAGCATGGCGGTCAAGCTGATACTCCCGCAGCTGCACGGCAATGAGGTGATAAGCCATGTCATCGCGACCGTCGCGTCGGTCATCATGGTAAGTTTCATCCATATCCTTATCGGCGAGCAGGTCCCGAAGCTCTTCGCCATACGCCGCGCTGACACCATGGCGATATTCACCGCGCTTCCGCTCCGCTGGTCGAGGATGCTTTTCTATGCCCCGCTGTGGCTCCTCAACGCATGCTCCCACGCGATACTCCGCGCCATCGGTGTCGGCGATATGCCCACACATGAGAAGGTCTCCGAGGACGAACTGCGCATAATCCTCGAGCAGAGCCAGACGAGCGGCATCATGAGCTTTCGCCGTCTGCTTTTCATGGAGAACATATTCGATCTTGCCGACCTCAAGGCCAAGGATGCGATGAAGCATGTCTCGCTCATCAGTTCGCTCAGCGATGATATGCTGTGGTCCGATGTCATCGAGCGTGTTCGTAAGGACCGCCATTCCCGCTACCCGTTCATTGAGCGCGGAAAAACGCTCCCATCCGGATTCGTCCATATCAAATCGATATTCGCCGAGGAACGGCAGCCCGACCAGAAAGCCGAGCTCACCGAGCTGCTGAAGTCGCTTCGTGCGGTGGCCGATACTACCCCGCTTGAGCAGGTGCTCTCGGACATGCAGCGAAGCCGCCTGCACATGATGATGGTGACGCGCGACGGCGCATTTGCAGGCATCATCACGCTGGAGGATATACTTGAGGAGATCGTCGGGACCATCACCGATGAATTCGAGAACGACCCGCCGGTGTATCTTTCCGAGGTGCTCACTCCGCAGCGCATCATCCTGCATATTGAAGGTCTTTCCATCGTCGATGCGGTGCGCACCGCATTCATGCGCATCCCGGAGCAGGATCTTCCGGCACCGGGCGCGGCCATCGTCCGCGGCATCGCCGATCGTGAACGTGTCGCAAGCACCTATCTCGGGCACGGCGTGGCAATACCCCATGCGCGTCTTGAAGTGAACGCGGCAAGCCTCTTCATACTCAGGAGCGAAAAAGGGATACCGCTCGCGCGCAGCGGCACCGAGCGGATACATCTCATGTTCGTGATGATAACGCCGGCCGGACAGCCGCGCATTCACCAGAAGATACAGGCCCGCATCGCGCAATTGATGAGCAACAGCGAGATCATCGAAGACCGGATAATGGCAGCCGCCACCAATACGGAACTTTTTGAGGTGATCAAGACGGGCGAGCAGGCGAGCATCGACTGAATTCGTTCGCCGGCAGGAGCACTTCCGGATCGGCCGGGATACGGCCCCTTACCGCATGTATACGATGGTCCCGATCGGGACGGCATTGAAAAGCGCGATCACATCCGCATTACGCATCCGTATGCACCCGTGCGAGGCCTTGCGCCCGATAAGCCCCTCTTCATGCGTGCCGTGTATATAGATGCCCCGCGAGCGCGAGTCAACATCGCCGCCCTTGTTCACCCCGGGCTCAAGTCCGTCGAGCACGAGTATGCGCGTCAGCACCGGGTCGATGTCCTTGTCAACAGCATCGGTAAAGATCGGCGATATGCGCCCCGTTGCCTTGCACCATTCGAATATCATCCCCACTTTCGCGTGCGCGCCGGCCTTATCGTACACCTTGTGAAAACCGAGCGGTGTTCTGTAGCTCAGCTTCCGCGCGCCTTCACCGTATCGCGACGATGAAATGCCGTAATTGGTCATGATGCGGCCGTTCTTGATGAGAAAAAGCCTCTGCGATTCGACATCCACGATGATAAGATCGCGCTTCCCGTCATACCCGTACCGCTTCGCAGCCGTCGCAGCAATATCGCTCACGTACGCCTTGTCGAGAACAGGCACACCGAAGATATGCACCGAGAACGCGAACAATGCGCCGAGGAACACATATCGATATCCATTCTTCATCGGACCTTCATCCGCAATACGCGGCAGCGCGCTTATTTGCCTATCAGTCTGAGGAACTCATTGCGCGTGTTCGAGTTGCGCCGGAAGCAGCCGAGCATGACGCTTGTCACAAGCTCGGACCCCTGTTTCTCCACCCCGCGCATCATCATGCATAGATGCTTCGCTTCGATGATGACGCCGATGCCAAGGGGCTTCAACGACTTCATGAGCGCCTCCGCTATCTCATGGGTGAGCCGCTCCTGCAGCTGCAGCCGCCGCGAAAAAAGCTCGACGACGCGTGCGAATTTCGAGAGGCCGAGCACCTTGCCGTCCGGTATGTAGCCGATATGGCAGATGCCGAAGAACGGGATGATATGATGTTCACAGAGGCTGTAGAACTCTATATCCTTCACGATGACCATATCGCGCGTGTCCTCTTTGAACACGGCGCCCTTGAGTATATCGTCGATGGAACCGCGATACCCGCTCGTCAGATATTGTATGCTTTCTGAAAAACGCGCGGGCGTCCGCCGGAGACCTTCGCGTTCCGGATCTTCCCCGACAGCGGATAGTATCTTGTGTGCGGCGTCTTCTAGTTCCATAGGCATCCATGCATGTCCGGTATCGAGCTCATCAGGTCAGCGTGCTGTACGTATTCTTCCCGGCATTCTTAGATTTGTAAAGCGCTTTGTCAGCGGATTCGAAAAGCGTCGTCGATGTATCCCCATCCTCGGGGAACGTCGAAATGCCGATGCTCACGGTGAACGGGATGGCGCTGTTCTCCGGCTTCTGGTTCTCCGCGTTCACTTCCTGGAGTATCTTCTGGGCGACGTACTTCGCATCCGTCTTCGTCGTCGAGGGGAGCAGTATCACGAACTCATCGCCGCCGTAGCGGGCGGGCAGATCGATATCGTCGCGGGTGCAGGAAACGAGGATGCGCGAAAGCCGCGAGAGGGCGTGATCGCCTTCCTGGTGGCCGTGCGTGTCGTTCACATCCTTGAAATTATCGATATCGAGCAGTATGAGCGAGAAATTGGTATTATACCGTTTCGACCGCTTCACTTCGCTCTCGAATATCTTCATGAAATAATGTATGTTCGATATCTTGGTGAGGCTGTCGGTAATGGCCCATACGAAGAGCGTGAGCCGGTCCATCGTCGTCGCGGTGAAGTTCGTGATTATCTTGAGCGTCTCGATATCGTCATGATCGAACGGCCGCCCGCCGTCGTAGCGCGCGAGCTCGATGACGTTCACCACTTCTTCCTGCACCATGAGCGGTATGCAGATGACCGAACGCGCCCTGGCACGCAGTATGCGGTCCACCTTGGTGCTGTATCGCTCGTCTTTTTCAACGTCCTTTACAACGAGGATCTCCTTGCCTTCATAGCTCACACCGGCGAGGCTCTCCCCCGGCGCATATTCGACGCCAATGAGCTTGCTGCTGTGGCTCGCCAGGTCCAGCCGGCCATCCTTGTAGGTGAACGTATATTTATAATAGAGCTTGTTCTTCGACTTATCCATGACGAGGAGCGATCCGCGGTCGGCGGACACCGCCTCTATGGCGAAGCGTATCATCATGACATCGAGTATCTCGTTCTGATTGGGTTCAAGCGTATGGAGGAAATCGGCAAGATTGCGGATGATGCTGAAACCGCGGTTCTTACGCTTCAACTGGCGGCGCATCTTCGTGAGTTCGTAGGATGAGCGGACGCTTTTACCGGTCGTGCGTTTTATCCTGCCCTTACTGACGCGTTTAATGCTCATGCGCTTCCTTGAACGTCCCTATCACTTACCCGTCGCACCGACGATGGCATCGGCAAAAGCGCGTACTTTCGCCCGTGCCGTATCCCGCGCATCTTTTGCGACGTCCACAATGACCTCAAAATAGAACTTTATCTTCGGCTCCGTCCCCGACGGGCGCACCGTTATCTTGCTGCCGTCATCCAGGAAATACTGAAGCACGTCCGACGACGGCAATGCTACCGTTCCCGATACGACGCCGTGAGTATACGCCGTAAGCGTTTTATAGTCAATACATCGCGTCACCGCGTTCTTTCCTATCATTTCCGGCTGATCTGCCCGAAATCCCGCCATTATGGCCTTGATCTCTTCCTGTCCGTTCGCACCTTTTTTCGTCACCGAAATGCCTTCGGCGTAGAAATAGCCGTATTTCGCGTACATCGCGTTCAGGTAGTCCACAAGCGTCATTCCCTTCGATTTTGCATAGACAAGGAGCTCGGCAAGGAGCGAACTTGCCACGACGCCGTCCTTATCGCGGACGAAATCGCCGGCAAGATATCCATAACTCTCCTCGAAGCCGAAGAGGAACTTCTTGCCTTTCCGCTGCTCGATGCAGTCCGCTATCCATTTGAACCCGGTAAGGACATCGATGCATTCTACGCCGAAATCCTTCGCTATGGCTGCTGCAAGCTCGGTGGTCACGATCGTTTTCACGATAAAGCCGTTCTTCGGCAGCGTACCGCTCTCCTTTTTCGATGTAAGGATGTAATGCGCGATAAGCGACCCGATCTGATTGCCGGAAAGGAGCTCATACGTGCCATCGGCAAGGCGTATCGCCGCACCCACGCGGTCGCAGTCCGGGTCGGTGGCGATGACGAGCTCAGCGCCTATCGCTTTCGCTTTTTCGATACCGAGCTTGAGCGCCGACGGCTCCTCGGGATTGGGCGACGGCACCGTGGAGAAATTCCCGTCCTCCGTCATCTGCGCTTCAACCGGATGGACGCTGGTAAAGCCGTAGTTCGCGAGCGAGCGCGGCACGAGCATTGCCCCTGCGCCATGCAGCGGCGTGTAGACTATCTTCGTATCCGCGAATTTCGCGATGATGCCGGGGTTTATCGAAAGACTTTTCACGTCATTGAGATAGGGCTCGTCTATCTCCTTGTCTATCATCGTGATGCGGCTCGTATCGCCGCGTTTCACGCCGGTATCGGAAACCTTGTTTACTTCACCAATAATAGCCTTATCATGCGGGGGTATCACCTGTCCGCCGGTCTCCCAATACGCCTTATAGCCGTTGTATTCTTTCGGATTATGGCTCGCCGTTATCACGACGCCGGAAATGCATTTGAGCCTGCGCACCGCATACGACAGTTCCGGTGTGGGCCTCATCCCGGTAAAGAGATACACCGGTATGCCGTTGGATGAGAATATCTCGGCGGCCTCCATGGCGAATTCCTTCGAGCCGTTGCGCGAATCGTATGCCACCGCCACCGGTCGACCGACGGCATTCGCCTTCATGATGTAATTGGCAAGCCCCTGGGTAGCCTTCCCCACCGTATACCGGTTCATGCGATTCGTACCGACCCCGATAATGCCGCGAAGCCCGCCGGTACCGAAATCCAGGTCCGTGTAGAAAGCATCGGCGAGTGATACTTCATCGCCCGCCTTCAGGAGCGAACGTATCGCATCCTTCGTCGCATCATCATACGGCCCGGTAAGCCAGGAATCTATACGCTTTTGTATCCGTGCATCCATAGGGTGGGCCTCTTTTGAGAATGGATGGGCAGTATACAGGGGCCAGCAGGAAAATGCAATTTTTCCAACGGATTATGCATTGCGAAATCGGGAAAATGGCTTATTATACACTGTCTTTATATCATATGAACGTCTGAATTGAGCACTGCCAGGGCTCGTTCTGAGAAAAAGGAAGCGTATGAGCGACGTAAAAGTCAAACCGGGAAGCATTCCCCGCCAGCATATGCCGGAGCAGAAACCTGCCGACCGGGTGAAGAATTTTGACGAAGTGCTCTTCGGCTTTGACGAAGAGACGGCCGTCCTGGAGGCATCGCGCTGCCTCCAGTGCAAGAACGCCCCCTGCAAGGCCGGCTGTCCCGCGCGCGTACTCATCCCGGAGTTCATCGATCTCATCAGGAACAGGAAATTCCTCGACGCAGCGAAAAAGCTCAAGGAAACGAATTCGCTCCCCGCGGTATGCGGCCGTGTCTGCCCGCAGGAAACGCAATGCGAAACGCCCTGCGTACTCTCGAAGAAATTCGAGCCCGTGTCCATCGGCAAGCTTGAGATGTTCGCCGCGGACTTCGAGCGAAAGATGCGTGCACTGCCGGAGCCGGTGAGCGTTCCGAAGAACGGCCATTCCGTCGGTATCGTCGGCGGCGGCCCTGCCGGCATAGCCTGCGCAGGCGACCTCATACGCATGGGGTACGATGTTATCGTCTATGAAGCGCTCCACCAGATCGGCGGCGTGCTTGTGTACGGCATCCCTGAATTCCGTTTATCCAATGACACCGTCGACTACGAGGTGGAGAACCTGAAAAAGCTCGGCGTTGTCTTTAGAACGAACACACCCGTCGGGCTTGTGATATCAATGGAAGAGCTCCTTGCGAAGCACGATGCCCTCTTCGTCGGCACGGGCGCCGGGCTCCCGCAATTCCTCAGCATCGACGGCGAGAACCTGAACGGCGTCTATTCTGCGAATGAATATCTCACCCGGGTGAATCTCATGTCCGCATACCTTTTCCCGGAAGCGGACACACCGGTCATACGTCACAAGCGCATGGCGGTACTCGGCGGCGGCAATGTGGCGATGGACGCCTGCCGAACGGCGCTTCGTCTCGGGGCAGAGGCGGTATACTGCATCTATCGGCGCACCGAGGTGGAAATGCCCGCACGCGTCGAGGAAGTGCATCACGCGAAAGAAGAAGGCGTCATCTTCAAGCTCCTCCGCGCACCTATCGCCATCGTCGACAACGGGAACGGCTTCGTCGGCGGCATCAAAACGCAGGAGATGGTGCTCGGCGAACCGGACGAAAAGGGCAGACGCAAACCCGTCCCTGTGGAAGGCTCGTACGAGACGTTCGAAGTGGACGGCGTGGTCGTGGCCATCGGCAATAATCCCAATCCGCTCATCGCGAGATCGACACCAGAGATACAGACCAACAAATGGGGCAATATCATCGTCGATGAGAAACACATGACGGCAATGCCGGGCGTGTTCGCCGGCGGCGATATTTCCCGCGGCGCAGCGACGGTGATACTCGCCATCGGCGACGGCAAGGATGCGGCGACGTCGATGGACGCGTACATCAAACAGAAAAAGCAATAGCCCGTACGCATCGGGAACCCGCACGAATAGAGGAGCATCCATGTTCGATTATACTTTCCCGAAAGATTTTGTCTGGGGCGCAGCGACAGCGGCATTCCAGGTCGAAGGCGCAACTGACGAGGACGGCCGCGGCAAAAGCACGTGGGATACGTTCTGCGAACGCTCGGGGAAGGTCGTCGACAATGCGAGCGGGCGCATGGCCTGTGACCATTATCACCGCTACAAAGAAGATGTCGCTCTGCTCAAGTCGCTCAATGTGAACGCATACCGCTTCTCCATCGCCTGGCCGCGCATCTTGCCGACGGGCGAAGGCGAAGTGAACAGGAAAGGCGTCGAATTCTATGACCGTCTCATCGATGAGCTCCTTAAGGCGAACATCACGCCGTACATCACGCTTTTTCATTGGGACCTCCCGCAAGCGCTCGAGGACACATACGGCGGCTGGCGGAGCAAGGAAGTATCCAAGCGCTTCGCCGACTATGCGGCCGTATGCGCGCAGAAATACTCCGACCGCGTGAAGAACTGGATGACGATAAACGAGATCATGTGCTTCACGATAATGGCCTACCGCGATGACCGCCACGCGCCGGGAGGGCATGAGTCGCCGAAAGTCGTCAATCAGAGCGTGCACAATGCACTCTACGGACACGGCCTTGCGGTGAACGCGCTGCGATCGAACGCGAAGTCGCGGATCATGGTCGGTCTTGTCGAGAATCTTGCCGCTCCCTGGCCGGTGTACCGCACCGAGGCGAACGACATCGCCGCATCGAAAGCGTTCGCAGCCTTGAATCTCCAGCGCCTATTCCCGATATTCGAGGGCACATACCGCGAGGCGTTCATCAAGCAATGCGGTGCCGACGCCCCTGACTTCACGCCAGAAGAGATGAAGATCATCGGAACTCCCACGGATCTCATCGGCTACAATATCTACACCGGGAGCGCCGTCCGTCATGCGGATAACGACGCGGGATTCGAAGTGGTAGCTTTCCCCAACGACTTTCCGCGCACGGTCATGGGCGACTGGTGGGCGATAACCCCGCGTGCGATGTATCACACGCTGCGCCATACGAAGGAACATTTCGGGGACATAAGCGTGTTCATCACCGAGAACGGCATGGCCGCGAATGACAGCGAGACGGCGAACGGCGAAGTCCTCGATGTCGGCCGCGTGGAATACCTGCGCATGCATCTTGAGGAATTATCGAAGGCCGTCAACGAGGGGCTCAATCTCCGCGGCTATTTCGTCTGGTCGCTCATGGATAATTTCGAATGGTCGTTCGGCTACTCCAGGCGATTCGGTATCGTGCGCGTCAATTACGAGACGATGAAGCGTACGCCGAAACTCTCCGCTAAATTCTACGCCGATGTGATACGGGAATGCCGCGTGCTCTAGCGCGTACGCGAGCTTCCGCGCATCCCTTGTTTTTTCACCTATTGGTTATACTATGAAGCGATAAGCGAGGTGCCGTATGAAGCGCTCCATTCTCATGATCATTTTATTCGGCATCGCATGCTCCGCGGCATTCGGCTACAAGCTCCGCTGGGATGTCCCCGCGGGCAAGCGGCTTGAGGTCGTCAAGACCGCCGACGTGGAAGTGTTCATCAATTCCAAATTCAAAGAGCGCTACGAAGAACGGAACATCATCGATCTCACCTGTTACGCGCGCACCCCTGAAGGCGGGAAATTCAAGGGCGCCTTCTCGGTGTTCCGCCGCAAGGAGAAGCAAAGCGTTTTCACGCTCGACGCACGCTACTTTTCCGACTTTCTCATCTCCCCCACCGGGCAATTCACGGTTCCGAAAGAATATGTCATGCCCAATGTGCGCGATGTACCTGCGTTCCCCGATGAGGACGTTACGGTCGGTTCATCATGGACGGAGGCCGCACAGGACATACTCCTTGAGCCGTATCTCGCCATGAACGTGAGCGTGGATTATTTTTTCAGCGCCACCGAGCGCGAGAACGGGACGAATGTCGGCACTATCGACTACCGCTACACCATCGACAAGGACCTCACGCAGAAGCGCTTCCCGGCGAATTATCCGGCGAAGATATACGGCTTCGACTACACTACGCTCCGATGGGACCTCGACCGCAATCTGCCGATGGAGTCCGATGAATCCTATCGCATCATGTTCGTCATGGGAGACCTGCGTTCGGGCTATCAGAGCATGGAATACAAGATGAACATACGGAGCTTCTACCGCGTCTACGACCGTTTCGACGGGGCTGCGCAGGAAGAGGAGAAACGGGCGATAGAAAAGAACATCCCCAGGGACAGCGGCGTAACGGTCGCCACCAATGAGCGGGGCATCGTGCTCCGTCTCGGCGAGCTTCTCTTCGACACCGATTCCTATCGCCTGCGGCCGGACGCCTCGCGTGCGCTCGATGCGATACAGAACGTCCTTAAGGAGCGATACCCCGACCGCGAGATCATCGTCGAAGGGCATACGGACAATACGGGGAGTTCGCAATACAACAGAACGCTCTCTGAGAACCGCGCACAGACCGTCGCCGAAGCGATAAAGAAGGCGCTCAATACCGATAAGCTGTCGTTCCGCGGCTACGGCAAAGATGCGCCGATAGCAGAGAACAGCACGCCCGACGGAAGACAGAAGAACCGCCGCGTGGATGTTATCATCAAACTGAATTGAAACGCCGTAAAGAGATATTCGCGAAAAACACAATATTCCAACAGGGAACAGGTTCGCAAGCATCACTATCTCATAGAAATAGAGAACAGCGGGTTGCAACCCGCTGTTCTCTATTTTCGCGTAAACGAGTTTGACAGGAGAGACAGCCCGCTGTATACTTCCATCACTTTACAAGGCGACGGCATACCGCCGTCCGATCTTTCATGGACGATACATCACACACAATGGTTAGCGAACTCCCGCGGATGACCGTACGCACGCGCGTGGTGCACGGCGCAACGAAGGGCTTTCTTGCGATCTTTACGGCATCCGAACGCATTCTCCTCCCCGCGTTCCAGCTCCTCCTCGCAAAAAAAGAGCGGCTGCGCTCATCGCTTTCGCTCATCGCCACGATCACCATACTGCTCCTCGCCGTGATAACCGTGAAACTGCTTTCGCTCGGTGCCGTCGGCAACGACGAAACGCCGCTCGTTTCCGATTTCTACCGGCAGATAACATCGGGCATGAGCGCATCATCGCTCTATTCGGTCGGCGGGCTCACCTATGAAGCGCCGAAGCTGAAGCTTTCCCGCTACAAGGTGATGCCGAGCGATAATCTCTGGCTCATCTCCAAGCGTACGGGACTCCGCATGGACACCATTATCAGCATCAATAAGCTCAACAGCGCCGTGGGCATACATGCGGGCATGACGCTCCTCATCCCCAACCGCAACGGGATAATGTACACCGCGCGGGAAAAGGACACGCTCGCTTCGATCGCCGAGAAATATACCGCCGATAAGGGCGAAATATTGAAAGCGAATGAAATGCGCACAGATGAGATATCGAAAGGCGATATGCTATTCATCCCCGGCGGTCGGTTGTCCAATCTTGAGCGTGCCGAGCGGCTCGGGATATTGTTCATGTGCCCGCTGCCACCGTACTACAAATTCACCGGCGGTTTCGGCATGCGCCGCGACCCTTTCACCAGGGTGATGGCGTTCCATAAAGGCATCGACCTCGGCTATTACGAAGGCGCGCCGGTCTTTGCGGCGAAGGAAGGACAGGTGGTGTTCGTCGGCGATAAGCCCGGGTACGGGAATGTCGTTATCATTCAGCACCCCGGCGGGTATTCATCGTACTACGGCCACTTGAGCGCTTTCGCCACAGGCTACGGCGCGAACGTTCCCGCCGGAAAGGTTATCGGGTATGTCGGCAGCACGGGATATTCCACCGGAAGCCATGTCCATTTCGAGATACGCAAGGACGGCAGGGCCATCGATCCCCTGTCCGTGACATCGCTCAGGTAGCATGATGCGATTTGCAAAAGTGATATTCGCACGATTGGAAATAGTGTTCGCCGTCACGGGGGAATTCGTTCTCCTCATCGCCCAGACGGTGCGATTCACCTTCACGAGGAAATTCCCCTTCAAGCTCACCCTGTCGCAGATCGTACGCATCGGCGTCGGGTCGGTCGTCGTGAGCATCATCACATCGTTCTTTACCGGCATGGTCATGGCGCTGCAGATAAGCATGGCGCTTGAGGTGAAAATGGCGGGCATTTCGCAGTTCGTCGGTGCCATGGTTTCCAAGGCTATGATAAAGGAACTTTCTCCGGTGCTCACCGCGCTCGTCATCGCCGGGCGTATCGGGAGCGCCATTGCGGCGGAGATAGGCACCATGGAGGTGAGCGAGCAGATCGATGCGCTCAAAACGCTCAATACCGATCCGGTCGCCTACCTCGTCGTACCGCGTTTCTGGGCGGGCGTCATATCGATGCCGCTCCTCACGGCCATTGCCGATCTCATGGGCATTCTCGGCGGCGGCTTCGTCGCCTACACGATACTCAACATCAACGCGCAGAGCTACTTCGAACGCTCAACGATGATACTCACGCTCGGCGATATCGCGGGGAGCCTCATCAAAGCCGTGGTATTCGGCGTCTTCATCATCACCGTCGCCTGCCTCGTGGGTTTCCGCACCCGCGGCGGGGCCGACGGCGTCGGAAAAGCGACCACGTTCTCCGTGGTCATGGCGTTCATGCTCATACTCATCGGCGATTATTTCCTTACCGTTATCCTCAAGCTCTTCGGGATGTAGGATGAGCGATAATACGCCGGCACTTGATGAAATAGAACGTTCGCTCGGCATCGTTTTCACCGACAGGAACAATCTCCTCGAGGCATTGACGCATACGTCGTACACCAACGAAACGACGAATGCCGGCATGGACAACGAACGCCTCGAATTCCTCGGGGACGCCGTACTCGGGCTCATCATCGGCGACCATCTTTTCCGCACCTTCCCCGACCGCCCCGAGGGCGCACTTGCGAAGATGAAAAGCGTGCTCGTATCCGATAAAACGCTCGCCGACATCGCGGCAGGGCTTTCGCTCGGGAAATATCTGCGCCTGGGCGTCGGCGAAGAGCGCACCGGCGGACGCGAACGGCTTGCCACGCTCGAGAACACGCTCGAGGCTCTTATCGGCGCACTCTATCTCGACGGCGGTTTTCCGAACGCGCAGGCCTTCGTGCTCAGGATATTCAGGGAAAAATTCAGTGCCCTCGGCGGGAAAGGGCTCACCGTCGACTTCAAGACGGAACTGCAGGAACGTGTCCAGCAGAAACAGAAGGTAACGCCGGTGTATACGGTGACAAGCACTATCGGCCCCGAACACCGCAAACAGTTCTCGGTGGAGGTCGCGATACAGGGCACGGTATTCGGCCGCGGCGCAGGGTCGAACAAGAAGAACGCCGAGCAGGATGCGGCACGCGACGCACTCTCCCATGTTCACGAATAGATCGAAGGAGCGAACGAAGAATGAATTGCTGGCATTGCACGAAAGAGATCATCATCGCCGATAAGGTGATGCGCACGGACAGCTGTCCGCACTGCGACCGAGATATGCGCGTATGCAAGAACTGCCGGTTCTACGCACGCGGTGTGCATAACGACTGCCGCGAAACGAACGCGGAACTCATCGCCGACAAGGAACATGCGAACCTGTGCGACTATTTCGTTCCGAAGGGCGACGCCGCCCCCGAGAAAAAGACATCGATCAATCCCAATGGGCTTTTCAGTGACGGGGATAAGCCGAAAACGAAACCGGGGTCTCTGTTCAAGTAAAAACGGGGGTGTATCCTCATGCTCATCGATGGATCTCACCGTTGCTAAAATCCTGTCGCTCTGCTATGATACCCACGCTCAAGGAGCTGCACTATGCCGTATAAACCCGCCAAAGACCGCTATCAGACAATGAAGTACAACCGTGTCGGAAAGAGCGGACTGAAAATACCGGCGATATCGCTCGGGCTCTGGCAGAATTTCGGCGATGAGAACGACGAGGACGTATGCAAAAGCATCATCTATCGTGCGTTCGACATCGGCATCACGCATTTCGACCTTGCAAACAACTATGGCCCGCCCCCCGGGAGCGCCGAACGGAATTTCGGGAAGATACTGAAGACGATGAAGGGACTGCGCGATGAGATGATAATATCATCGAAAGCCGGCTACAGCATGTGGGACGGTCCCTACGGGGATATGGGTTCGCGAAAATATATCCTTGCCAGCCTCGATCAAAGCCTTTCACGCCTCGGGCTCGATTATGTCGACATCTTCTATCATCATCGCCCCGACCCTGAAACGCCGCTCGAGGAATCGATGGGTGCTCTTGCACACGCGGTGAAAAGCGGCAAGGCGCTCTATGCGGGCATCTCCAATTACAAACCGCCGGAGGCCTCGCGCGCGATACAGATACTCCGCGAGATGGGGACGCCCTGCCTCATCCATCAGCCGTCGTACTCCATGTTCAATCGCTGGATAGAGGATGGACTTCTCGAACTCCTCGGGCGCGAAGGTGTCGGCTGCATAGTCTTCTCGCCCCTTGCGCAGGGGCTTCTTACGGAACGATATCTCAAAGGCGTACCGGCGAATTCACGCGCAGCGAAGGGGCATTTCCTCAAGCGCGAGCATGTGACCGAAGACAAGATAGAAAAAGTGAAAAAGCTCAAAA
>JBBTBY010000129.1 GCA_038043445.1 Spirochaetota bacterium | reverse complement strand
GCGCTGTCGTTACCACCACATCGCAGGCAGCCGGTGCAACGGTGAATCTCTATGCCGCCGGGTATGATACGTTCGGGAACTATATCGCCGATCAATTAGCCGCGTGGACATCGACGGGGTTATATACGAATAACACGCTTGTGCAGGGAACGGTATCGCCGTTCGCTTTCACCGCAACGAATAAGACATCAAGCGGCACTTTGACTGCAACGTTCAGCGGAAAGACGGCGAATGTGAACCCGGTGACGATAACTGCCGCAAATGCATCTTCCATTGTCTTCCGAGATTCACCGAACGGTGCAGGTAATATTATCAATTCCATGAACCTCATCACCGGCGTGACCAATGAGCTTTTCTCTGCAGGATATGACACGTACGGGAACTACGTCGGTGATCCCATGCTGTACTGGTATTTCACCAATACCGTTGCCCAGGTGGTCGCAAGCCCGATAACCCCCACGAATCACATCAAGATCCGCGGCTTCAGTTCTACGAGCGGTTATCTCTTCGGCACAAACCTCATCGGTATCGCCATAAGCAACGAGATGGCGCTCGCTACCTACTTCGGCTCCGCGGCAGGGCTTATCGATCTTCTCCCGACACCGTCCACCGTTATCGTCGGCAGCACGACGATAACGATGATAACATCATCCATAGTCACCGACCTTGCGGGCAATCCGGTGACCAATGCCGATTTTACCGTCATTGCGGGTAATGGTGCATTGATAACGAACACGGATGCGAACGGCGTTATCCCCGGCATGCAGGTAAAAAGCGACAATGCCGGCAAGGTGATCTTCGGCGTGACCAATTGGCTCACGGTCGGATCGGTGTCCGTTTCGGCGAATTCCATCGTCGGGGCGGCTTCCGGAAACTCGAACATCACGGTGCAGCCGGGTGTCGAGGTCCATTCGATATCATCGTTCATGCCGAATTATAATCGTGTCAGCCGCGGGCAGACAGGCATTCTCGTATCGGTCATCATCACCAATCGAAGCGGCAGTGCGTTCACGATCTCATCGTCCTCACTTATCTTCAAGTCCGGAGGAACTACGGTAGCGCTTTCTTCCGCCCCGCAATATTTCACGGCCGCCGTACCGGCGAACTCTGCTGTCAGCAACACATTCACCGTCGATATACCGGCGGGGTATGCGTATCCTTCGGTCATCGTGTACGCAACGGTCGGCGGTTTGTTCGGCGCGTCACCGGTCAGCATCAACAGCGAAACGCAGTCAACGCCGCGGTCCGATACCTGGGTCGTCGAGGATAACGCCGTCATGACCGCCGGACTTACCGTGCCGAATTATTTCATCAGGGATGTCCCGTTCGACATAGTTGCGACCGTTTCGAACACCGGCGGATCTAAGCTCTCCAATGTCGTCGTTGAGCTCTTCTCATTCGTACCGGCATCATTCGCCCTGAGCATGATAACCACGAACAGCGTACCGCCCGCAGTGCCGGTGCATATCCTGCCCGGTGCAAGCGCGCAGTTCATATGGAATTTCACCGTGACCAATGACAATCCAATGGGCTTACCCCTCGATTTCACGGTACGCATGGCGGGTATTGATGCGAACAGCCTCATCAGCAACAGCTCCGGGAATGTCACCGCTCGTGTCGAGTCAGGTTCGACGAACAATATCAAGGCCGTCATCACGCGTTCTGACATCGGCCGAAAAACGGCGGTGGCCGGGCAGACGATACGGCTCTACACGCTCGTCATATCGAACAATGCCGGCGCAGGCCCGAATCTCTTCTTAAGCAATGCGACGTTCGCCGTCCAGGATGCCGCCGGCAGCACCCTTACCGCAGCGAACGCCTTACAGCAGGTATATATGACCACGAACGGCGTTACCATCGCCACCCATAGCGTCACCGCGGGCGACGGTTCATCGATAGCCTTCCTCGGCATGGCGGTCGCGTTGGACGCGAACACGAACACCTATGTCGACGTCATGGGTGTTATCGCAGCATCCCCCGGCGTGAACGGCTTTAAGCTCTCGCTCCCGGACACCGCGGCGCTCACGATAACGATAGGTGCATCCGGCCCCCCGACGACCATTGTCGACGAGAACGGCAGAGCGCTTACCGCATGCGATTCAAGCATCATCGGCATACGCTCGCGCGATTTTGCTCAGTCCCTCTCCTCAGCACCGAACCCGTTCAATCCGGCCGTTCTGCCGGCGCTCATAAGCTTCTACCTCGACGCTGCGGAGACAGTGAACATCGATATCTATACGCTGACCGGTGAGCGTGTCATGGCGCTCGTGCGCGATACGGCGTATACTGCAGGCATGAACTCGGTGCTCTGGAACGGCCGCAACGGTGCAGGCAAGATGGTCATCAGCGGCGTATACCTCTGCGTGATACGGACATCTTCCGGCAGGACCGGTACGCTCAAAGTGGCGGTGATGCGATGATACGCACACTTATCATCATGACCGCGTTGTGCACCGCGCTCTTCTCCCAAAGCGGCGGCACGCTTGATATATTCGAGTACGGTCCGTCGGCGCGCTCGCTCTCCCTCGGCGGCAGCGGCACTGCGCTTGCTGACGATGCATCGACACTGTTCTACAATCCTGCCGGTCTCGGTGTCCTCGGCAGACAGGAGATCATCGCGTCATATAACCCGCTCTACCAAGACACGTTCTACGGCTATACGGGATATATTTTCCCGACCGTTGATTTCGGGACCATCGGGGCAGGGCTCTTCTCGCTCGTTGTTCCGTTCACCGGGTTCGACGCGAATACGATAGGCACCGGGACACTGAACTTCCTCAAATTCAAGGCATTGATCGGTTACGGCATACAGGTACCGTTCTTCCGGATGCTCTCCGTCGGTACCGTCTTTAAGGTCGATATCATCGCCATCGGTGCGTCGGCCGCCACCACGTTCAACATGGATATCGGGGCGTTGTTCGCACTCGATGAATTCAAACGCGGCGGGAACGGGATGCCGTCATCCCTGCGCTGGCAGCTCGGTCTCAACCTGCATAATCTCGTCATCACGACGGCGCGCAAACTGGATACGGGGCAGGAAGAGGATATATTCGGCGTTCGCGCCGGCGGGCTTATCGAGATACCCCTGGTGCAGCAGCTCTGGCTGCGTGTGCCCGTCGATATCGCATACGACATCCCCGATCTTTTCACCGTTTCCGGCGGCATCGAAATGATCATATTCTCGCATTTCACGGCCCGCGCGGGGTATCAGCTCTATCACGGCGATCATATCTTCGGTGCGGGTGCCGGTGTGAACTTCTTCGACATCAAGCTCGATTACGCCATTTCCGTTCGGCCGATCGGCATGTCGCATAATTTCTCGCTCAGCTGGACGTTCGGCGAGAGCCGCGATGATCAGCTTCGCGCCCGCGAACGCTCGCTTGCGACCAGAATATCCAACGAGATCAAGACCGCCGTCGATGAGAAGGACCGCATCTACGCCGACGAGCGTGCAGCAAAAGAGAAGGAAACGAGCGAGCAGCTTGCCAAGATACGCAGCGCGGCGGACGCGGAGATATCATCGCTTTCCAACACCATGCACACCCTCCAGTCGAACGCCATCGCGCAGATGGATGCCGTGAACAGGAACTATCAGAAGCGCATGGAACAGATGCTCCGTTCGAACGAGATGCTTACCGCCACGCTCACCAATGCCCTCACCGAAAGCGACCGCAGGATGAGCCAGATACGCTCGAACGCCATGGCGCAGGTCGATGAGCTTACGCGTCAGAACACGGAGCAGATAGCGGCCATTACGTCCTCGAACGAAACGGTGAAGAAACAGCTCGAGGACAGGATCGTCACTGTGGAAAAGAACCGCGAGAAGCTCATCAAGGAATATTCCGATGCGGTCGACCTCTACACCAAGGGCGATCTCGAGGCCGCGCTCGAAATGTTCAGGAAACTGCGCGCCATCGACCCGAAGAATGAGGATATCATCCGCTACATCGGCATCATCGAAGGTGAGTTCCGCGACGTCAATGCGTACACGGATGAGATCAAGAACCTCTACAAGGAAGGCATGCGGCTGTACGTGAAGAAGGAGTACAAAGAGGCCATCGCAGTATGGAAAAAGATACTCGTGCGCGACCCGTATAATAAACTTGCGCTCAAAGGCATAGAACGCGCGGAAAAGGTCATGAATATCGTCGAAAAGGGCACGAAGTAACGATATGATCGATCAGAACGTGAGCGTAATGGATGCGCACGTCTTATTGTTGAGCTCCATGATGACGAAGTGCCTCGTCGGGTCAAGCCCCATATTAATGAGCCGCGAATCGATCATGGCGCTCCCGAAGCCGGCGCTCTCGCTCTCGTCGAGGTTCTCGATGTAGAAATCGCTGACACGGTCGTCATTGAAGTACTGGCGGAATTTCTCGCGCTTCTGCCGTATGCGTTCAAGCCCGATACGGGTTATCGGTGCATCGTTGATAATGTCGAACACGAGCTTCCCGCCGGTATGCGCGGCGCGGAGCGTTATCTTCACCTGCTCATCGATGGTGCGCATGAGCATCGGCAGCTTCTTGTAGAGCTCTTCCTTCTGCGCGGCGGTTATCGGCGCGTCCCCGGTCGACTTCTCGAATTCGCGGAATATCTGCGCCTCGTACCGCAGCGCGTCCTTGACACGATCATGCACCTCGGTCGAAGCGATATACCACAGATATGTCTTCATGAGAACGCGATCATCGAAATATCCTTTTGCAAGGATCTTTTCCATACGGTCGGGGAATTTCTGCTTGAGAAGCCCGAGTGTTATCACATGCGCATAATTCGCTTTTATCGCATTGAACGCGAGCTCCAGGATGGACGCATATACATCCTCGGCGATCTCGCTTTTCCCCATACCCTCGAGTATGCCGTTGATGACGACCCGAAGCCTGCTCTTGCCGAACGTATTGAGCGAGAGAAGGTCGCATTTTATCTGTGTATCCCTGGCGACAGCGCTGGTGATCGATTCGATGGAATCCTTGAGATCAATGACTAGCATGTACCCACCTGAGATCGTTTAACATCGATGCGCATCCGACATCCACAGGACGCGATTATAGCAAACAGAACGATTTTTGCAATATGCATTTCCACCCGCACGGCGTCTTGCCCCCGCCTGTAAAACAGATATAATCGTTCCATGGCATTCCCGATATCGAACGATTCCCCGCTCACCTTCGGCGGTATACTCGCCATCCCATCCATCCACTCACGCGCGTATTTCGCGAAAGCGGTACGCGAAGCTTTTATCGTATTCTCGCCGGATATCATCGCCGTAGAACAGCCGTCGGTGTTCATACACACGCTCCGCGAGGCGGTGAGCAGGCTCCCGAACCTCTCGATAATACTCCGCGAAGCCGATGGGGAAGCGATCTATATCCCGGTGGACCCCGCCGATTCCATTATCGAAGCGATACGCCTGGCGATAGAGCATGAAATACCGTTCGCCTGTATCGACAAGGACATCGATGCTTTCCCGGAGAACTCGCGCTACCTCATGCCCGACGATTACCTCCTTGAGACCATCGGGCTTGAGCGCTATTATACCGAAGTGCTCGCACGGCATTCCTTCCATGCCGCTGATGCCGAGTCGGAAAAACGCGAGAGATTCATCGCGGGAAATATTTTTTCGCTGGCGGCGAAGCACAAGCGCGTGCTCTACGTCGGCGGACTTTCCCATTGGGAGAACATCAAGCGACACCTTGCCGAGAACATACCGCCGCAGGCCGAGCATGAGCGTGAAGGACCGATATCGATACATCATCTCTCCAGGGATTCGCGCCTGACCGTGCTCGGTGAAATGCCGTTCATCACCCATGCCTACGAGCTCTATCGCTCGGGAAAGGAAGCATCCTTCGATAAGCGCGCGCTCATCGAACGCATATTCTTCGAAGCGAAACGGGCGTATACGCTGCCCCTGCCGTCCAATCAGCTCTCCGGCATGATGAAATATCTCCGGAACCTTGCCCTCATCGACCGCCATGTCCTCCCCGACCATATCGATGTGCTCACCGCGGCGAAATGCTTCGTGAACAATGAATTCGCGCTCAACGTCCTGGAGACGCTCTCCTACTATCCCCATGACGACGAGGACGAGGCCTATCCCACGATGCGCATCGTCAAAGACCCATTGACCGATTCCCTCGAGGGGCATCTCCGCGAAAAAAAGATAAAGCTCAACCGCCGCGATACGCTTTGGAGGACGGTGCGAAAGACCATATCCGTGACCGAACGCCCCGCCGAGCAGTATGAAGGGGAATGGGAGGATGTGTGGCGCTCAAGCACGAACCACATGTCGCATGTGCCTGAAGATATACGCATGGAACGATACATGGACTATCTCCGTACGCGCATCATGGACAAGCTCAACGAGTCCCGCACGCGCGTTCACCCGTTCACGGCGAGCATCGAGGACGGCATCGATATGCGCGAGACGATACGCAATTATCATAACGGCATCGTCTATGTCCGCGAAGTGCCGCGCATACGCGGGCGCGTGGGACCGATAACCGTCATCTTCGACGACACGAACGCCGATGACTATCCCTGGCGCATCGCCTGGCTCTCGGAAGCGCATGACGACAGCGACCTCATACTCTACGCGACCGAACCGGGGGACGAGCTCATCGGGCCGGGCATGTCGCGCTGCTATTTCGGCGGTTACGCCTCGATAATGCCGCCGCAGAACGTGAAGAACGTCTGGCGCATCTATCCCCTGCTCAAGGCACAGAACATCATCGCCAACGAGGCTGAGCTGCTCCTCTATGCAAGCATCGTCTATGCAAAAGAGCGCTATGTCGGCTATCTCTCCCCCACGCCGCCGTCGGAGAATATCAAGACGTTCGCGAACGGGCTCAATATCGAGATCGTGCATCTCCCGCTTGCATCGTTCTCAAGCGAGACGATACGTAAACTGCGAAGCTTCCATGTCCTCGGCGACAAGCGTCTGCGAAAGATAGCGCATCGATACATTTTCTGACCGTTACAGCGAGATCGATATCTGGGTCTTCACTATCTCATCGGTAACCATGTTCAATGGATGCTCTGCATCGACCCGGATACGATATTTGATATGCCAGCGTACGGTCCCGAAGAATGTGAATCGTATCGATACGAGCGCAAGCCAGCCGATGCCGCTTATCGTCGAAGAGGCATATTCACCGGGAATATCCTTCTCGGTGAATGAAAGCGTCTCGCTTCGCGCGTCATAGTACAGCGCCTGCGCCGAGACGGCGAAGCAATCGCAGGGGAAGAACGATCCATCGACCAGAAAATACCCCGCACCTGACAGGAGCGAATCGCGATGGAACGTGCCATTGATGAGCGCTTTCGCACGGACGGCGATGAGCGCATTCTCATACGATGTCTCGAGCACGCTCCCGGTATCGATCGATATCGAATTCGAGCTCCCGGGGCTTTCATCCACACCTGCTTTTTCGCGGAGGGCGATGCGCATCCCGGCAAGCGGTTTCCATGCGAAGGCACATGCAGCATCAGCGCCGGTGCCGGGCGACGTTTCCCCGTAACGGAGATACGTATGGCGGAATACGTCCACGAATAGATCGATATCGAAGAGACGGGACACATTCCACGAAAGAGCGTTGTACACCCCGTACTCACCGCGTGCATCGGCATCGGCAAAAGCACGGGCATGGAAGCGCGGCATACGGTCCCCGTAGTACCGAGCCGAAAACTGCCAGGAAAGCGATCGCGTCGGTGAAAGTATGACACTCGCGATGCCGCCGATATCGGCCGTATACGGCACCGTCGCCCCCGGTATATATTCAGCGGGGGATGTATTCGGTATTATCGGAACGGCAATCTCGCCGAAGCATATCGCCTGCCCGAGAACGATATCCCAATGCACACCGCCCACGCCGTACTGCTGTCCGGTAAGATCGAACCTATTATCGGGCAGAGCGGGCGGCTTTATCGGATAATTGAATGCGCCGAACATGCCGGTCATCCCAAAGCGATGCGGCCCGATATGCACATCGGCATTGACGCCGACGATGTATTCATGCAGTGTCGTTTTTCTCGCGAGCGAGACGTCATCGGCATGTGCGGGCGGATAGTCATCGATGGACTCGACATAGCTGTTGGTGGAACCGTAATACCCGGAATACATCGAGGCGTCATACCGCATCAAGCCGCCGAAAGCGGATATCGTCACCGGCGAGAACCGATGCTCAAGCGCCGCGCCGAGAAGCCATTGCTCGCTTGCCCCGCGGTCGATAGCGATACGCGTACCGCTCTTGAACGCAATGACATCGGAAACGTTCTTGCCCGAATTCCGCCCGGTCGAAAATATAAGGCCCTGCCCGAACGATAGTGTCAGCGCGCCGAGCGCTATCGTATCGACGAAAGGCGTATGCACGAGGAGCGCTCCCTTGACAATATCGAAATACTCGCGCTCGTACGGGTCGTGCTCCGTCAGCAGCACCGCATCGATGAACCCCGGCATGCGCAGCGTTGCCCAATGTTTAATGCCCAACGGGAATGGATACGGATGTCCGGCCGTCAGCATATCGAGCCCCTGGCATTTCCAGAGTGCCGCGGCGGCGTTCGTGGCACGGAGCGATACATCGGCCGTCGTTCCGACGCACATGGTGATCGCTGCCCCGGGCGGGGCATCCTCCATCGTGATGAAAAGCTTCACGACGGCATATTCATCCTCGGTGAGTATATCCGCATCAACGAGCTCGTAGGTGGCGAAGATACGCCTCTTCTCGCGAAGCTTGATCACCTCACGGGCCTTCGCTGCGGAAAGAAGCGGCACATCGATGAGCACATCGAACGGGGCCGTGTTGATATTGACCGGCGTATTGAACATCGCCTCCACGCGGCGGCGTTCGGTGTCGTCCGCTGTCGTATCGAAGAATATCCTGTCGCCGTAGCGTTCGATGACCTCGGAAAAGTCGAGCGCGCAAAGCGGCAACGCCGCTATGGCAAGCATTGCGGCAAGAAAGAGCCGGCGTCCGCGATTACGCTCTCTCATGGAACGTACCCTGTAGTCCCGGCGCTTTTGCTCGAAAAGGCTATCGCATATTCGGCCGAAACAACGTGCGTCATGCCGAGGCTCGGATGGAACGCCACGCCGTAGTCTACCGCGATACCGAACAATGCAAACCCGAGCCCGGCGGCGAATACCGGCTCCGACGACACGCCGGCGCGAAGCATGATGAAGTCGAAAAGCCGCATTTCGCACCCCGAGCGGAACACAGGCATACCATCGCTCCATCGCATGTCGGCACACATGAGCACATTGCTCACG
>JBBTBY010000128.1 GCA_038043445.1 Spirochaetota bacterium | reverse complement strand
GTGCGCGCGACGATACGCTATCTCACCGCGCTCTGCTACCAGGCGGCGTATCATCTCGAGGATACGCGCATCGCCGTGCTCATCGAGGATGAGAAAGAACGCACCGAAGAAATAGAGAAGATAAAATCGCAGATAGCCGAGTTGGCCACACCGTTCAAGTACCGGGCGATACGGGACCTGTGACCGCCGACGGAGCATCCGTATTCCGGTAGAGCCCGGCGTGATATGAACTGCGAACATACGGCGCGCTTTCGACATGCGCAAAGCCGACCGATCGTGCGTGCGCGGCATGCGCTTCGAACATTTCCGGCGTGATATATTCCGCCACCGGACGATGCGCCTTCGACGGCGAGAGATACTGGCCGATGCTCACGAATGAACAGCCCGCCGACCGCAGATCGCCCAGCGCTGCGCGCACTTCCTCCGCTGTCTCCCCCAGCCCGAGCATTATCGCCGATTTTGTCCGTATCGCGGGAAAACCCTTCGCGATGAATGCAAGTACCGCAAGCGACCGCCGGTAATCGGCGCCCGTGCGTATCGAATAGAGCCGCGGCACGGTCTCGATATTGTGGCCGAGTATGTCCGGCGAGGATGAAGCAACGACGGCAAGGCTCGCTTCATCGCCCTTCATATCCGGTATGAGAAGTTCTACCGTCGTCTTCGGGCTTATTCTCCGCACCGCCGCGACCGTCCGCGCATAGACACGCGCACCGCCGTCGGGAATATCGTCCCGCGTCGGGCTCGTTATCACCGCATGGGTGAGCGAGAGTTCTTCTATGAACAATGCGACCGCTTCCGGTTCATTTTCGTCAAGCACCTCGGGCGCACCTTTGGTCACATTGCAGAAGCCGCAGCGCCGCGTGCATACAGCACCGAGTATGAGCACCGTCGCTTCCCCGCGCGCGAAACATTCGCCGATGTTCGGACAGCGCGCCTCGGTGCAGACGGTATGCACACCATGCCCTTTGATGAGGCGGGCGGTACGCTCAAGATCGCTTGCGCGTATGGTCTTGTTCAGCCACGGCGGTTTTCGCATACGCCACTATAGTATGCGAAGTCGCCGCTGTCAATCAGCCTTGTGCATTACACATGCACATTGCTTACCGCATCAGCCCTTCCTAATTACCGGTAAATATAGTACTATACCCGGTAAATACAATGAATGACAGCATTCACGGAATGTACTACCTTGAATGCCGCGGGAGAATATCATGAACAGAATATTCCAATCCCTGAAGTCCTATCTCGGGCTCATCGCTATCGGCGTTGCGTTCGTCATCTCGGCCGTAGCCGTTTTCCTCAACACGAGCGTTGACGCCGAGCGCTTCTATGTCGCCAAACCGGGCGATACCCTTACGCAGGTGGCCAGGGACTACGGCATAACCGTGGACGATTTCTGCAATGAGAATTATCCTGATCTGTCGCCGTCCACCGTTCTTACACCCGGGATGAAGATACGCGTGCCGGCGAAGGCGAAATCGAAATTCGTCACGGTGCGGCTTGCGCACTGGAACCTCGAGCCGGGCGCGCGCGAAGGCGTCAATCTCATGATCAAGCGCTACCGTGAGCTCCATCCCTCCGTGCGTATCGTACAGGAGACGATACCTGAATCCACATATCCGCAATGGTATACGACGCAGATGGTCGGACGCACGCCGGCCGATCTCATGCATGAGGCAGGCGTGGCATATCCGCTCCTCATCGCCTACTACATACGCTATTTCACGCCGCTCACCGAGTATGTGATGCAGCCCAATCCGTACAATCGCGGGACGGAATTCGAGAACGTGCCCCTGCGCGAGACGATGAAGGACGGGCTTCGCAGCTGCTATAATTCCGACCTCCAGGAGTACATGACCATCGGTCTTGCGCAGCATCTCGTGCGTATGTACTACAACAAGACGCTCCTGAAAGAGATAACCGGACGCGACGAGCCGCCGAAGACGTTCCGCGAATTCATCGATGCATGCGATGCGATAGAAAAGCAGCCGTTCTTCGACACGACGGCCAGAAAGAACATCGCTTCGCACAGCAATGAAATGGCGCGTCTTCTCCGCGAACGGCAGAACGTGCCGGAAAGAGGCCGCGCAGCGCTGTCAGTGAAGATCGCTGAACATGAAAAGGCGATACAGACCGTCATCGGGACGGCGAAGCGCATGACGCCGATAGCGAACTCGCGGTATCACATGAACGCGGTGGAGAACTGGCTTTTCGGCGCCATCACATCCAAAGCGCGCAATCTCATCGATTACAATCACGACTGCGGCGTGAGCGCGGTGGAACAGTACATCGGTGTGAAGACAAAGACCATCGATCTTTCGTATGAGCCGTATCGCGCGAAGTTCACGATCATATCGAATTACTGCCGCTACTGTGTGCCGGGTTTCGCCGGACTTACGCGCGATGACGCGGTGATGTTCTTCATACAGCAGCGCTCCGTGTTCATGCCGACAGGCACCTGGGACGCGGGCATGCTCGAGAAGCAGGCGGGCGATAATGGGTTCGAAGTGTCGGTCATGGATTTCCCGTATCCGGGACCGGACAGCCCCGATCTCTACAAGCATATGGAAGGCCCCGCCTTCGAAGACCCGTGGGGTAGTTTTAAATTCGCCTGCGCCACGCCTGAGGGAGAGCCGGAACGTAAACGCGTCGCGATTGATTTTCTCCTTTTCATGTCGGCGAAGAACAACAACATCGCGCTCAATGAAATAACCGGCTGGCCCCCGTATGTGAAGGGATCTCCCGGCAAAGGCGTGCTCAAGTATTTCATCCCGCATCCGGACGGCGTGCCGCCCGCGATGAATTTTTCCATCGGCGGGGAATCGCTCATCAAATGGCAGCAGATGTATTCGCTCTTCTGGGTGGGACAGGTCACCTACGATCAGTTCAGGACGGAATTCGAACCGTACTATCTCGCACGCGGCTATCAGGATTATCTCACTGTCGTGAAGAACTGGCGCCGCTCGCTCATGCTCGACGAGAAGGCGCTCGCCATGATGCGCGTGAAGGCGCAGAACGCGAAGACGGGCGGCGATACGCTCTGGGCGAAATACCGGTACGTGACGATGCGCCCGATGACGCGCGAGATCGATATGAGCTATGAACGCGCGCTCATGGAAAAAGCGGCCGCCTCGGCGCTGCCGTCGGAGCCCGCGTATCAGTACAGTGCGACCGCACGGCGGCGGCTCGGGCGTTGAGCAGTATCTCGTACGTATAAGGGAGCGATAATGAGAAGGATGCCATGCCGTCTTGCAGCGATGCTCCCCGTCGCGTTCATGCTCGCAGCGTCCGAACCGAATGCGAACGCCCCCGCCGGGGCGCGTATCGCAGTGCAGAACGATATCCCGACACTTGCTGTCGATGGAAAACCCCACAGCGGCATGTCGCGTCACGGCTACCAGTGGGATGCCTTCGCCGGCTTTCGCCCGACCGGTGTAACGCTCTACATACCGATACTCACCGCAAGCCAGGGCTTCTGGGTACGCAGCGTGTGGACGGCACCCGATACCTGGGACTATTCGAATCTGGATAAAGTGCTCGACGGTATTTTCGAAAAGATACCCGACGCGCATATCATACTCAAGCTGAGCGAATCGGCACCCGATTGGTGGCGGGCGCAGCATACGAACGAGCTCGTGCATGTGATCGAAAGCAATGAGACCGTGCCGCTGCTCCTGCCGCCGGCGGACCATCGCAATGCGAAGTACGGGCGCAAGACCGTGCCGAGCTGGGCCTCGCATACATGGCGGCGGGACATTGCGAGTGCGATCGTCCATGTCATGCGACACCTCGGGACAAAACCGTATGCGAAGCGTATCGTGGGGTTCCTGATCTGTTCGGGGGAAAGCAACGAATGGTTCGCCTGGGGCAACAGGGTCGATCACTCGCCGGCGAACATAGCACGCTTCCGCGCATGGCTTTGGACGCGTTACCGCGACGTGTCCGCGCTCCGGTCATCGTGGCATGATCCCGCTGTCTCATTCGAGAACGCTCGCCCCCCGCTTGACAGCGCCGTGGCGTCCGCCGCGCGTGGTTCGCTTCGAAACGCTGATGAAGAGATGCGCACCATCGACTATCTGGATTACAATTCCTTCATGACCGCATCGGCTATCGACGAGCTTGCCGCATCGATAAAACAAAGCGCATCGTTCCCCGTAGTGGTCGGCGCCTACTACGGCTACCTTACCTCGTCCGACCCGCGCTGGGGACATCAGGATATCGGCACCCTCCTTGCCGGCACGAACATCGATTTCCTCTGCAGCCCCACCGCGTACTGGGAGCATCGCCGGCTCGGTATTGCCGCTCCTGCACCGATGGCGGCGGTCGGGAGCGTATCCGTGCACGGGAAATACTGGTTCAACGAGAACGACAATCGCACCTCGGCGACCGGGAGCGGAGCGGATTGGTTCCAGGGCAAGGTGGAAGGCATCGAAGGCGACAAGATCATGCAGCGTCGGGAACTCGGATGGACCATAGCGCACGGTTTCGGACAATGGTGGCAGGATGTGGGCACCGTCAAATTCGATTCGCCGGCGCTCTTGACGCTCCTTTCAAATTACAATGCCATAGCCGAAGCATCGATAGCGGTCTCCCGCAGGGATATTTCACATGCCGCGGCCGTTATCGATCCGCGCTCCGTATACTACATCAAGCCGGAGGACTATCTCCTCAAGGAACTCCGCCGTCTCTCGATAGATGCGCTGCAGCGAAGCGGCATCGCCTCATCGATATTTTCTTCCGACGACCTGCTCCGCCTCACGGACAAACGCCTCATACTGTTCTGCGACATGATAGCGCCGTCGCCGGAAACGATGGCCGCTGTCGATCGCCTCAAGTCGGACGGACGCGTTCTCGTTTTTCACTGGGCCGCGGGGTCGGTCAGGAACGGCAGGTCCGATGCCGGCGCCATGCAGAAGCTCACCGGTATAAAGATACGGCAGATCGAGAACGCCTCGCTCAGGGTCACCGTTTCCGACCGGGCCGATGCGCGATCGGCCGGCATAAGCTACGGCCCCGACCGCACGGTAAGCCCGGCATACATCCCCGATGATGATGACGGCGAGATCTGGGGCCGTCTGAGATCGGGCGAACCGGCACTCATGATACGAAGATACCCGACATGGACGGCCGTGTATTCGAGCGCACCAATGCTGCCCCCCGAGATACTTGCCGTGCTCGGCGATATCGCCAAAGCCCATCGATACACACAGCCGGGCGATGCCCTCTGGGTAACGAAAGGCATGCTGGCGCTCAGCGCCTTCCGATCGGGGGAAAAGACCGTACGATTCCCCGCACGAGTCAGATTATTCGAGTGTTTCGACGGTGCCGATCTCAGGGACGGCACGGAGTTCATTGTCCCGATGAAAGAGAACGAAACGAAGCTTTTTCGAATAGAATAGGACGGTGTCCCATGGAACATTTCGCTGATCGACATCCCCGAGTGAAAGGAGCGCGGTATGGCATTCGTTGTGCGGCTCTTATGATCATCCTTGCAGTGCAGGCACCGGCATACGACCATGACACCTCCGTCGCAGAAGAGTTTCGCGTCCGCGGCGGGCTGCCGAATTTCTTCGCAAAGATCGCACGCGGCAAAGATGTGCGCATTGCCTATTTCGGCGGCAGCATCACGATGGCCGACGGCTGGCGGGTGAAGACGTTCGCGTACTTCAAAAGCGCATTCCCCGCGGTGAACTTCATCGAGATCAATGCGGCTATCTCCGGCACCGGAACGGATTACGGCGCCTGCCGCGTCGGCGAGCATGTCGTGTCGCAGAAGCCTGACCTCGTGTTCGTGGAATTCCGTGTGAACGGCGGCGACCGCGCTTCTGCCGAGGGCATAGTCCGGCAGATATGGCGGAATGATCCGAGCGCCGACATCTGCTTCGTCTATACGATCAACGAGCAGATGGTCGCATCGGCATCCGAGGGAAAGACACCGCCGTTCGGGACCGTGCTCGAAAGCATAGCCAACACGTACGGCATACCGAGCATCGATATGGGGCTGGAAGTGGTGCGGCAGCTGCAGATCGGTTCGCTCATATTCAAAGCCGATAGTGCACCGGCAGGGAAAGCGATATTCGCCAAGGACGGCACGCACCCCGGCGATGAAGGGCATTCGATATACCGCGATGTGATCGTCCGCTCGTTCGAGGCGATGCGCGGCACGGGGAAATCCGGAGCGCATACGATGCCTTCTGCGCTTGAAGCGCGTCCGTGGGAAAGCACGTACATGATGCCGATCACGAGCGCTCGGCTCAGTGCTGAATGGACGCCCGTAGACCGCGCGAAGGACAGCGTATTCATGAAAGACAGTGTACGCACCACCAAAATGATGCCCTATGCCGTCAAGTCAGGTGCAAAAGGCGCATCGATCACGGTGAAGTTCAACGGTATTCGCGCGGGACTCATCGATATTGCCTCGCCCAAAGAGACGGTGCTGTCTGCGGTCGTAGACGGAAAAGTGCCGGTGATGATCTCCCGGAAAGAGACGTTCCGCAAGGAGCAGTCGGCGGGGCGCTTCTTCTTCATCCCCGATCAGGAACCGGGCGAGCATACGGTGCGTTTCGAGATCGCGGAGATCGCCGACGGAGTGGAATATTATGTCGGCCCGATACTCGTCATCGGTGCAGCATCGCCGATGGGCAAACCGGTGGTCGTGACCGTATCCGATGCCGGGTTCTCAAGCACCGGCTCCTGGAACGCGAGCTCGCTCAAAGGTGCGAATGACTCAAAGTCGCTCTATTCGTTCACTCCCGGCGCTACAGCGTCATGGGCGGTGCCGGCGTCAGTGACCGGCAGAACGAGGATATCGTTCTATCGCATCCATTCTCCGAAGGAACCGAATGACCAGAAAATGCAGATTGAGGTCGTAACCGGCGGTACATCATCGAAGCAGGTGATCGATACGTCTATCGGGACCGAGTCTGGCTGGATCGATCTCGGGGTCTTCTCGCTGACGGGCTCCGGTGACAAAGTGGTCGTGACGAAGACCGCGGGTGCGAACACGCGCGTCAATGCGGTGAAATTCGAATCCGAATGATGCGCTTCATCGCTGGAATAGTTATCGCTGCTTCGGGGTACTGTATGATGATGACACCGCATATCGAGAGCGCAGCGCCCTCCGCCGGCAAGCGTGTGCGTGTCACGCCGATGGAATATGCCGGCACCGATGTTCATCATTCGCTCTATCTTCCCCCGTCATGGAAGGCGGGCGGGAAATATCCCGTCATGATCGAATACACCGGCAATTATTATCCGGCATCCGGAAGCACCGGCAAAGTGGAGGATGCGAACCTCGGCTACGGGCTTACCGCGGGCAAGGATTTCATCTGGGCCGTCATGCCGTTCATTGAAACGAATCACACTGAGAACGCGGTCAAATGGTGGGGCGATGAGAACGCAACGGCGGCATACTGCGTGCGCGAAGTAAAACGGATCTGCGCGATATACGGCGGCGACGCGAAGAATGTTTTCATCTGCGGTTTCTCCCGCGGGGCGATAGCGGTCAATTATATCGGTCTTCATGACGATACGATAGCCTCGCTTTGGCGCGGCTTCATTACGCATGATCATTATGACGGCACGGTGGAATGGAAGGGTACGTACTGGGGAGCGCCGCTTGCACGGTATCAGGAACAGGCACGCGGACGTTTGCAGCGCCTCAACGGCCGGCCTGTCCTTGTGATGCAGAACGGATCGACAGGCGTGATCAGGCGCTTTATCGGCGATATGGCGAATACGGCGCCGTTCACGTTCCTCGATGTGCCGATCAAGACGATATTCCCCGTCATACCGAACGATGATATTGTTCATCCGCATACGGACAAATGGCTTGGTGTGCCGAGCGATGCGAAGATGCGGGTGGACGAATGGTTCTCAGGCGCGATGGTACGGTGAAGGATTACGGCATGATGCACTCGCTGCAAACGATATCCGGAATGCGGCGTATCGAGAAATAGAGGAGACACAGATGAGAACAAAGTTCATGCCCGGCCGTCCTGCGAGCGCGCTGCCGGCCTGTATCGCCGTTGCGTGCCTTGCCGCAGCAAGCGCGTGGGGCACCGTCGCCATGCCATCCATCATCGGGCCCGGTGACGGCGAAACGATCTCGATCGCCTTCCCGTCATTCTACTGGGACGGCGCCGATGTCCCGTATCGTCCTTTAAATGATTTCGACACGCGGTATGAAATTAAGATCGCATCCGATGAAGGCGGCAAGAACATCGTCGATTCGGATACGGTGGCGATACCGCGCTATGTGCCGGACCGTCCGCTTATCGGCACGTTCTATTGGCGTGTGCGGGCGATACGCGGCGGGGAAAAGAGCGCATGGACGGATGTCCGCTCGTTCACGGTGAAGGAGCCGGCGAAAGAATTCCCGGTGCCCAATGGCGCGTCATCAGCAGAGATCATCACGGTCATCAGTAATGCCGTTGCGAGCAAGGCACCCGCGCGGGTGGTGTTCGCGAAGAACGGGCTTTACCGCATACAGAACACCGTTGATGCGCTCATCGTATCCGATGCCCGCGATATGATCATCGACGGCAACGGGGCGCAGATCGTCATACTGACGAACAACACGGGGTTCCTCCGCATGTACCGCTCGGCGAATGTGATGCTCAAGAACTTTTTCATCGACTATGACCCGCTGCCGTATTCGATAGCACGTGTAAAAAGCGCGGACGGTGATACGGTATCGTTCTCGCTCGAACCGAACCATCAGCCCTTCGATTCGCCGATGATGCAGATATCCTGGACATGGGGTGTGCTCTTTGACACTGCCGTGCGGGGACGACTTAAGAACAATGTAAGTATCGTCATCGGTTCGGACAAAAAGTCGCTTGCGGTGAACGGCAATGATCTCACGATGAACATGGCCGCCGGTTTCGGGAAATATTTCCTGCCCGGCGACCGCTACATACAGTTCGCCCGCGAGAAGGCCCGTTCGCTCGTGCTCGTCACCGATTCGTCGAACATCGTCTTCTATCAGATAACGAATTTCGCTACACCCGCCGGCCACTATATGGCGCTTGAAAGTTCCGACATGAAGTACATCCACGTCGGCTCTCCGATAAAGGAAGGGCGCTTCTTCGGCGGCAATGCCGACGGCATTCATATCCGCGCGAACGCGATCGGCCCCTGGGTGGAAGGATGCGAGTTCAACGGTGTCGGTGATGACGGGATAGCGCTCTATAATAAAGCGATGTTCATCCTCGAGAAGCCCTCGCCGACAACACTGCGCATCGCGAACGATATGTATGTGCTTGCACCGGGCGAGACGTTCTGCCTTTTCAACCCGCGCGACGGGAAGATAATACGCGAGGGACTCACGGTTACCGCGAGCGAGTTCAAATCGGCGGGGGGCACTGCCGCGCATTATCTCGTCACCTTCTCGCCGCCGGTCGAGGAAGCGCTTGTCACATCGAAGACAACGCTTGAGAACGATCAGGCGTTCACGCGGAGCAAGGTGAACGGACTTTTCATGATACGGAACAATTACATCCATAATATACGCCGCTACGGCTCCGTCATACGTGCGGTCAACGGCGTCGTGGAGAACAATCGGTACGAAGGATGCAGCACTGCCGGGATAATGTTCCGCAATGAAGCATCGCATTGGCGCAACGGTCTTTTCAGCGACAGCGTTCTCGTTTCCGGCAATACGATAACCGACTGCGCGTTCGACGGCGCCGGTGAGGCATCGGGCTCCGTCATCGTTAAATTCGAGCGACTGGATTACGAGGATGCACGGAGCATGGCGCAGAAGAACATCATCATAGAATCGAACATCATACGGAACTGGCATAAGTATGCGGTACGCGTGAACGGCGCCGAACATATCGAGATACGAGGGAATACGATCGCATCGACAGGAGAACCAAAGACCGGGAGCGCGGCTGCTATCGTTGCGGTGAATGCGTCGGATATCACGGTCACCGGCAACAGCATACGCGATGACAGGCTCCTTGCCGGCGGCATCGTGCTGGAGAAGGTGAGCGGCGCGGTGACGAACGGCAATACGGTCGCTGCGAAGATCGATGTGCCTGCAGCCAATGAGACCGTGATCGGCATCGATGACGGGGAATGCACGTTCACGGGCGACTGGAAAGCGAGCGGCCTGCGCGGCTACAAAGGGAAAAAGACGCTGTACACGACGGAGAACGGCGCGTCGGCCTTGTGGCGTATCCCGGCCGATGTGAATGGCAAAATAAAAGTGTATTACTTCAAAGTGTGGCATGCCGCAGAGAACGATCCTGCGGTGAAGATAGAGATCACGCATGCCGGAGGAACAGCAGCGGTGACCGTTGATTCGACGAAAGGGCAGTCAGAATGGGTAGCGCTCGGGGGCTTTTCGTTCAGCGGAAAATCCGCCGAGGGTGTGCGTGTGGTAAAGACAGGCGGCGGCAATACGCGTGTGAGCGCGGTGAAATATGTAGTGGAATGAGGGCACACTCACCCCTCCGCTCTCTCACAGGTCGGCGCAAATCGGCATCCGTGCCTCGCGCCGACTGCAACATCGTGTTGCACGGAAGTGAGAGAGGGGAGGGAGTAAATGCGCAAGAGGAATAATCAATGAAAAGAACAAAAAAAAACAAACCAAAAACAAAAAAGCAAAGCATCATCGAAACTGACAAAGCCAGCGATAAGATACATCGACAGAACATATGATATTGTCATCATCGGCGGCGGTATCGGCGGGACTATTGCCGCGATAACCGCATCGCGTAAGGGGCTCAAAACCGCGCTCATCGATAATAAACCGGGTCTCGGCGGAAATGCGAATTCCGAC
The DNA here is from genome assembly GCA_038043445.1 of Spirochaetota bacterium. NCBI lineage: Bacteria > Pseudomonadati > Spirochaetota > Spirochaetota bacterium. Next base: position 886 of record JBBTBY010000128.1, on the reverse strand, counting down.
ATCGGCGTATCCATAGACGGAGCGCCGTTCTTCGGATTCTTCGCCAATATGCGTGAGGGAGGCCCGGTCGAGGAAATGAAGGAAATGCTCGCGGAGATAGACCCCTTCTTCCGCAACACACAAACAAGCGGCATTCTCCTCTTCTGGTGTGAGCGTGAAAAGGTCGATGTGTATTCCGAATTGAACATATTCGGCGTGGAAGCGGATGGGCGACGCATCAAAGCGGTAACGGGAACACAAGGCGGCACGGAACGTAATTATCGGTTCAGCGCCGGACAATTCGTGGACGCCACCGGTGACGGAACGGTCGCGGCTCTCGCCGGGTGCGATTTCATGCAGGGACGCGAAGCGAAAAATAAATTCAATGAGGTGCTCGCTCCGGATAAAGCCGATCAGGGCATCATGGGCGCATCGCTTCTCTATCGCGCGAGCGAGAAGAATATACCGACCGTCTTCCGGCGGCCCGAGTGGGCGTATGAATACAAGACAGCCGACGATCTCCCGTTCCGGCTCGCATCCAAAGGCCCGCAGCCGATGGGACATTGGTGGATAGAGTACGCGGGCGATAAGAACGACCCGATCGGCGAATACGAATCGATACGCAGGGAACTCCTCAAATGCGTGTACGGCGTCTGGTCGTATTTCAAGAACGACCCCGAACGCGGCATGGAAAAATACGCCCTTGATTCGGTGACAATAGCCCCCGCAAAACGCGAAAGCCGCCGCATTGTGGGCGACTATATACTCACCGAACGGGACATCACCGCGCGCAGGCATTTCGATGATGCTGTCGCCTATGAGGTATGGAACATCGATATACATGTCACCTGCTGATTCAAATCGAAATTTAAACCGAACATACACGCGTTCTTCCCATGGGTGTTCA
>JBBTBY010000127.1 GCA_038043445.1 Spirochaetota bacterium | reverse complement strand
CATTTTCGCTGCGGTATCGTCGAATTACAGGACGAATACATGGTATCAGACGAATGTCATCGATAACAGCGCACCGATATCGGTGGTGACGAATTATGTGCACGGCAGCGTAATCGCGGGCACGATAAACATACGCGGTACGAACTACGAGAACTGGTCGGCTATCACGGCGAATGTGCTGTATACGAATGATGGTTTCTATGGCGCTACTGCGGCAACATCGCCGTGGGATTTCGCCTTGAACAGTACGATTTTCACGAATGGTGTGATGAAGTTGGTGCTTATATCTTCGAATGGTGTTGGTTTCACTTATACGAATACGTGGTCGAATTACGTATCAAATGGTACACCTGCGCCGACCATTACGATATCGAGTCCGGCCGCAAATACATGGATAACGAATTCGACCGTTCCAGTATCCGGGGCAGCTGACAGCGGTACGGCCGAGCTTACCGGTGTGTATTTCAGTACCAATGCGACACTTGTGTATAATCCCGCTGGCGGTACGACGACGAATTGGTTGACCAATGTCAATGTGACGGGGTTCCCGATAACCAATGTATTCTACGCAGTGGCAAGCAATGAATTCGGGCTTGTCGTAACGAATTGTCAGACGAATTTCATCGACCTTACAGCGCCGGTCGCCGACATAACGAATATTACCGCACTGCAGTCGATAAGCGGTGTACATATCTTCCGTGGTACGAATTCCGATCTTGAATCCGGGATACTGAGCGTGGTGGTGCAGATAAGCAATGCGGCAGGGGTTGTGACGAATGTGACCGCAACAGCGGCGGGGGGCGATTTTTCCGCGTCGGTGAGCAGCAGTGCGCTCTTGAACGGAGCATATTCGGTGCTCGTTGTCGCGGTCAATAATGCGAATATCATGTCGGTATCGACATCGATACCGATAGTCGTGACCAATCGCAGGGCAACGTCATCGACGGTGGCGATCGTAGCGCCGAACCCGTATCGACCGAACGGAACGGACCCGCGATATGGCGCCGGGCAGCAGTGGGTCATGTTCGCGCCGGTCAGTGCAGGCATGTCGATTGAAATATATACGGTCGATGGTAAACTCATAACCCGGTTCCCTGCCGTGCCGAATGCGGCCGCCGGACATGTCTGGACGGTCCCGCCGCAGCTTGCAAGCGGATTGTATCTGGTACGCTTCCATGGTGCGGGGACGGACAGGACGATAAAATGGCAGGTGATAAAATGATCACGCCGGTCACTGCCGAAGGGGATCCGGAGTGAGCGCCCGGATATGCAGCACCATCCGTGCCGGCGTTCTTTCGATCGCGTTGGCCGCTCCTCTGCTTTCGCAGATCGGTACTACCGGCGTTTCCGGTGTGCGTTTCCTCAGGTTAGAGCCGGATGCGGTCTCTGTCGGGCTCGGTGAAGCGTCGACATCCCATCGTTCCGGTCCGGTCGGTGTGTGGAAGAATCCCGCGGCGCTCGCTGACCTGAAGCTCCCGGAAATGAGCGTATCGTATATGAGGCTTTTCAGCGGCGACCTTGATTATACGGCGATGAGCTTTGCCTATCCATTGCCCGGTATCGGCGTGTTCGGTATTGGCTTGATCGTTCTTCCATATATGCTTTCCCCTTTCAGTATATCGGATACGAATTCTGAATTCGCGTTCGCCGACATCCTTCCGGATAATTTCAGTGCGGATATGTCCCTCGCGGTATCCTACGCGCGCGATCTCGGCTTTCTCACTGCCGGTGTCACGCTGAAATATATCCTCCAGTCGTACAGCGGCGTATCCGCCCATGGCCTTGCCGGGGATGTATCGGTCATGGCGCGGTTCATCAACAATAGATTGGGTGTCGGCTTTTCGGCGTTGAATCTCGGGTTCCCGATGAAATTCGATACGACGGCGTTCACTATGCCGATAACGTTCTCGCTCGGGGCGGACTTTCTTGTGCTCGATGACGCGAGGAACGAGATACGCCTTTTCACCGATATCGATAAATGCATCGATGATGACATCGGTTTTCAGTTCGGCGCCGAGTATGTGTTCGATAAATTCATCGCGGTACGTCTTGGGTATCAGCTCTATACCATACTGAGCATCGGTGCCGGGATACGCCTTCCGTTCGGGTTATCGGTGGATATCGCGGCGACCATGCCGTTCCTGGCATACGGGAACACGAAAATGCTGGCGACGGTGCGCTACTCGTTCCCGGCAGCGGCCTCGAATATCGGGGACGCCGACCGTGGAGATACTGCGGATCGCAACGGCGTAACGAATGTGCTGAGCAATGAGAACGCCGGCAGAACGAACGGGGCGTCGGTATTGGCGGCAGAAACGAACGCCCGTGCCCCGGAGATGACGAATGTGAGAGCGGTTATGGTAACGAATACTCCTGCCCCGGTCCTTACGAACGTTATGGTGCCGACGACCGAAAAAGTGAGAAGCAACATCGTAACGAACGCTGCATTGATCGATCGTATCGTGACCAATGCGGTCACGCCGCGCCTGAACCTGGAGCGATTGAAGCGTATGACGGTAGAGGAGATAATACGTGAAGCGAAAGCGGCGATAGCCCGGAGGGATATGCCCTATGCCCGCGAAGTGATAAAATACGGGCTCTATCGCTGGCCGGACAATGATACGCTGCTTGAGCTTTTCGAGAACGTGTTGAAGTGAGATCCATGACCATCCCCACGTGTTCATTCACGACAGAACGAGGACAGTGAGCATGCCCGTTCGAAGAGATGATCCGCCTGTCACGATAACTTCAATGGCGTTCAAGGAGCAGGGTCTCGGATACCGGATCGAGCCGCATGTCCGTTCATCGATGCAGTGGTATGCCGTTGTGTACGGTGCGGTCGCGATGTCCTGTGCCGGGAGAACGCATCGTCTGACGGCGAACACAGCGATGCTCATACCGCCCGATACGATACGTTCGCCGCGATGCGATGGGCGCTCCCCCGGGTATATCATCGTCGAGTTCATCGATCATTCCCTCTCGCTCGAAAATCGGCTCTGCGTACGGTCGGCCATTTCCGCACCGCTCATCAGTACTTTCCATGCGCTTGTCGATGAACTGAAGGACCCCTCACGACTGCATTCGTCGGACCTTGCGTACGCACTTTTCCTGAGACTTCTCATCGCCGAGGAACGTGCTGCAGCGAAGGGAGAGGCGATCGAGCTTTCAAGCCTCAATAAAACGCGCAAGGACGATCTCGCCGCACGCATCGATCTGTTCCTGACGCGGCGGCTGCATGCAAAGCTTGAGCGAAGCGAGATAGCGCGCGCGTTCGGATTGTCGTCGTCGCACTGCGCGCGGCTCTTCCGCGACGCGACCGGTACGACCATGCATGAGCGGCTGACGGAGCTCCGGATTGAACGGGCGAAACTGCTCCTCCGCGAGGGTACGCAGTCGATATCGGATATCGCGCTTGAGGTCGGTTTCGACTCGTTCAGTCATTTTACGCGTATGTTCCGTTCCCGTGCGGGCGTGCTTCCGTCCGATTATCGTCGTTCGGGCGGCAGGATCTTCAATCGATGAATCGCGCCTTCCGCGCAGTGAGGTTTCGGTATATTCGCTCGTTCTTGTTTCTGCGGCTCAGGCAGGGGTGTAATCCCTACTAATCCACTTGCAAATGTCGGGGTTGTAGTGTATAGTGACCCGATCAGCGGGCGTTTTCTGCCCGGTCTCGAAAGCGTTTGCATTTCCCCGATCGGAGGAAACCATGCGAGTTCCCATTCATTGTATCTCGGTGTTCATCACCGGTGCTTTGCTCTGCACTGCCGCCGAAAAGCCGAGGGACAGGTCCATGCTTGCACAGGGTGCTGAGGTGCTTGCGCAGAAGATCGCCCAGTCGTTCCGGCGCGAGGCGAAAGAGAAATACAAGAACAATATCGCTGTGTTCGAGTTCAGCGTGAACGGGAAATCGGCGAAGGAGAACGGCATAGGCAATGCGTTCACTTCGGTGCTCATTACCGAGATAAAGAAGACCGGCGAGTTCGACGTCATCGACCGTGCGAACCTCGATAAGGCTATGAAGGAGATGGAGCTCGGTCTTTCCGGCGCCGTCGATACGGCAACAGCCGCTCAATTGGGGAAGATCGTCGCTGCGAACCTGCTTCTCAACGGCACGGTATCCGAGGTTGAGAACAATTACATCATCAGCGTTCAGATGACCGAGATAGAGAGCGGGCGCATCATCCTTACCGAAAAGGTGGAGTTCGCGAAAGACAAGCTCAACAATGCGGCGAAGGTGCTGCTCTCGTCGCGGAAATATCCCATTACCGCAGGGTTTCAATCGGCACTGGTCCCCGGGTGGGGGCAGTTCTATAACGATACGCCCATTCAGGGGACGATATGTTTCTCCGCATTCGTTGCAACGGTGGCGAGCGCCGTTACGTTCAAGATACTCGCGGAGCTGAGCTATGCGGAATACACGGATTATAAGAAGTGGGAAGACCCGACGAACATGGCGTATAACCGTCAGCACGCGCTCGATCTCTATAACAACACCGTGCTCTACGATAATATCGCGCTCTTTTCGCTTATCGGCTACGGCGTCGTGTGGCTGTACGCGGTCGTGGATGCCATTGTCATTGCGAGCATCATCTCCGACGATCTTGATAACGCTGCGAAGAACGTTTCGTATTACGACTACCTGCATCGTCCGCGTTTTGCGATCTACCCCGGGGTCAAACCGGGCGATACAAGCGTGCATGCGCAGTTCAGTATCTGTTTTTAACAGGAGGCCGCCAATGAGAAAGCACATCCTCTCGTTCATGCTCATCGCGATGATCGTTCTTGCCGCCGGCTGCAGCCCGCGGCTCAGGAATAATCCGTTCGATTTCGGGAGCACATACAACCGTGATGTGAATGCCGTGTACATTTCCGCCGTGTCGAACATAGTCGCGCTCGATGCCTATTCGGTGACGGTGAAATGGGACAGGAATGTGCAGCCGAATTTCTACGCGTACAGGATATACGGCGGCACATCGTCGACGGTCGATACGACCGTCCCCATGGCGACCATAACGGAAGCTGCGGTCACGACCTATCGGATAGCCGGGTTATCTCCTTTTACACAGTACTATTTCCGTGTCGGTACGGAGAATCGCGCGGGTTATGCGAGCGTATCGTCGGTCATTTCACTGCGTACACCGCCTGCTGCCGGTGGTGTCATATCGCTCAAGGACCCCGCCGTCACCGAGGGGAGCGCAAAGATGTACTGTGTAAGCGCTATCGACGGGTATATGTTCTTCGGATACCGCGGAACACCGTCGCAGTACGGCGGCAAGGGTGTCGGGCGCATACAGAACATGCTCCGCGTGTTCTATCTTCCGTACTGGGTCTATTACGATATCGATGAAAGCGATAATATCATGATACAATATCATGCGAACCCGGTCGATCCCGGAGCGTACGGCCCATGGGACCTTACGTATTCCATCGACTGGGATACGGCCAATTCATCGCTCGATAATGCGATCGGCAGTGTGTTCTATGCGAACGTTCTCGGCGGTGCGAACGCCTATGTGTACTATTCCGATGCGGCGCTCGGGTATCTTTATGTCATGACGAACACGGCATATAATATACTGACGGACTATAACACAAGGAAATACTACTATGCTGATAATGGCTATACCGGCTGGACGACTGACATTACGAATTTCTGGAAGCCGACGCATGTCTACGGCAGCAATGCATGGGTGAATCTCGGAACGTATACCGGTACACCGAGGAAATTCAAGGTGGAATATTCCGCGGCGCAGGATAAGATATATTTTTCAACGTCGTCGTACTCGGGGGGACGTATCTATCTTGCTTCGCCGACCGATTACAAGACCTTCACGAGCACGCTCATCTATTCGAACACGGCGATCGATTATGACGATCTCACATCGTTCGCGGCGGACACGCAGAACGTGTATATCATCGAGCGTACCGCCTGTCGCATGCGCATCAGCAGCATCGCGGGCGGGCAGGATACGATAGTCGGTGATCCGGGGAGCGCCTTCGGGGATTTCAATGCCCCGAGCGACATCGATGTCTATAACGGCGTCATCTTCGTGGCCGATACGCTCAATCACCGCGTACAGATCTTCTCCACGAACGGGCAGTTCATATCATCCATCGGGAGCTTCGGCACGGCGAACAATCAGTTCGATACACCGGTCACGGTGACGGTCACCTCGAACGATACCGGGGCCGGATGGGATGTGTTCCTTCTCGTCGCCGACAAGACAAAGATACGTTATTTCAATATCGATTCGCTTTTTAATTGATCGCGCTTCTGCTACAGGCCGCTGCGTGCAGAGTAGTGAAAGTGGCGGGTGAGCCGCAGAGGAAAAACACGGATGGAATTCGCGTATAAACGCGGACCCGCCGCCGGCATGTTCCGGTATTGACGATATCGATGAGAGGGGTATACTGACACGCGCCCTTCTGATACGGCGCGAAATGATCGATGATTGGAGGTCGTGACAGGGAATGACAAGATATATCTATCTCTTCATTATTTTGTCCGCGTTCTCAGCGCTTTCCTGGGCCGCCGATGGTGCTGCAGCGGTAGAACTGCAATTGCAGAATACCGCAATGCCGCGTGATCTCGAACTGAAAAGAACATCCTACGGAACTCTTGCGGTGAAGGGGTCTTCATCGGTGGAGACGGTCCGTTTCAAGACACCGGAAACGCTGAAAGCCGGGCTCTACCGCCTGTCATTTATCGGCAGCGGACGTATCTATCCATACATAAGTGATCGGTCCGAAGAGCTGGAGCCGTATCGCATTACTACAGGGGCGGCATCGGGAGGCGCGGCGATTGCCACTGCAGTATTTACGTTCATCGATCCGAACTCGCGGGAGAAGCTCGTCGATGAATTGCCGCATCCGGTCTTCCCGGATATTTCCAGCCGCATCGTTACCCGGATATCCGATCGGCTGCTTGCGTTGAAACCCGGCATGGAAATTGGCATCGAATTCCGGTACGGCGGCATCGTGTTCGGGGGGCCGGTACTCCTTCATCCGGCAAGTCCTCCGATCGATATGACAATATCGGCGAACAATGCCCTTCATTGTTTTACGGACAGGTCTCCGCCGCGATTTTTCATCCGTGTGACGAACGCCGGTACGCCGTGGAACGGGAGCATTTCACTTGAGTGGCGCGATGCGGTGGACGGTACATCGAAGCGGGTTACTGTCCCGGCAGCGCTGAATGCGGGTGATGAATTCACATCGACGGCCGAGTTCACTGCGCGCAACGGCGTATATTCGTTGACAGCGACGCTCGGGAACAAGGACGGTGTCATCACGAAGGTGCGGCGAAATTTCAGTTACGGACCGCATATCGATGCGGCATCGCTCCCCGACGACTGGGCGTTCGGTATTCACTGCGCCCCCGGCGATGTCGCCCTTGCGCCTGTCGGATATAAATGGGTACGCGTGCTTCTGGATTGGGGGCGCGATATTGAGGCGAAGGGCAAAGGGCAATTTACCTGGGATAGCATGGATGCCTGCGTATCACAATGCAGGAAAGGGAACAAGCTGCTCTTCGTTCTTGCGGGCACTCCGCGATGGGCTTCATCGAAGAAGGGGGATGACTTTTCGGTCTATCCGCCGGCGAATTGGAGCGATATCAGTGATCTTCTGCGGGTGTTCTGGGGGAGATATGCCCCCGGCGGGAGAACGGATACGGTCGGGGCGATAGAGATATGGAATGAACCGAATGCTGCGGACAGGTCACGCTTTTCCGTACGTGACTACGCGAAACTTGCCGAGGTCGTCTCCACCGCGACGCGCACCTATGCCCCCGGTGTGAAAGTGGTGGGACTTGCAGCAGGCGCCGGACCGAACATGGACTATGTGGCCGGAGCGCTCGCTTCCGGTGCCGGAAAATGGTTGGATGTGGCATCACTGCATCTGTATGAGATCGATACCCCGCGAGGCGTTTCTTCGATCGAGAATCGATGCAAGCTTTTTAATGAAGCGCTCTTTGATCGCGGTCTGACGAGGGATGTGTGGGATACGGAAACCGGTGCGGGGATGGAGATACGCACCGATGGACTTATCACAACGCAGGAGGAGCTCAATGGTATTGCGGCCCGTCACCCGCGTTTCGATGCGGAGGATCCATACCGCATCGGGAACGCATGGCGCCGTCCGTCGGAACGCACGGGGACGGCGTGGATGATCCGTTCCATGCTTCAGAAGCTCGCTCTCGGCGTCGATATGATATTCTCATACTGCTGGGCGGACGATCCGCATGCATGGGTGCACGATGTTCGGGAGGGCGGCAATGTCATGCCGAAGCTCATGATACCGGCGCAGGCGTATCTCAGTTCGCTCTGGAAACGTTACGGCGGACGATATGCCGGTGCGCCGGAGGTCATCTCTGTCACGAGCGGCTACGATGTCCATGCCTTCCGCTTCTTCGGCGGCGACGGTTCATTCATCGCGATATTCGCTCACCCGTCACTGGTCACTGCCGGGACGACCGAACATGCCGTAAAGAGAGCGGGCACCGATGCGGAGAACGTTCGGGCAGAGCGCTGCGATCTGAACCCCTGGCTCCGCATGAAACCGCAGCCGCGTATCCCGGTGACGGTATATACGACCGCCGCTGAGGTGCGGGTGACGGATATGCTCGGCCGCGAGGAGATGACGATGCAGGCGCCTGAGCGCTGTGTGACGATAGATATTTCCGATGAGCCGGTGTATATCATAGAATGATGCATTGTCGGTCAGCATCTGCTGCAGTGCTGTCTTTGCCGAGAACGATGAGAATGAAAGGATGAAGCTATGCGCTTGTTATGCATCAACGGAAGTCCGAGAGATCAAAGTAACACCGGTATTCTTATCGATCATGCGGAAAAACCGTTCCGTGAAGCGGGATGGGATATTGTTCGCTTCGATCTCGGCGGGATGCGGCTTTCCCCGTGCACGGCATGCGGATCGTGCCATACTGCGCATGTATGCGCGATAAAAGATGATATCAACGCGATAACCGATGCATATACAGGTTGCGACGCTGTCATCATCGGTTCGCCGGTCTACTACCGGAATGTCTCGAGTCAATTGAAAATGGTCTTTGACAGGACCTATGTGCATCACAAGGCGCGTCCGCTGACGGGAAAGGTCGGCGGCGCTATCGCCGTGGGGAGCGGCGAGGACGGCGGCCAGAGCATCACCATCGCGATCATCTATAATTATTTTTTGTCGAACGGCATGCTCTGCGTCCCCGGTGAGCTCAACGGCGTAACGGCGCGTGCGGGAGCACCGGGCGATATCATGTCGCAGACGAAGCGGTTGGTGCAGGCGGAAACGCTCGGGCGGAACATTCTTCACTTTGCGACACAGCTCAGAACATGACCGAGCATATGACACATCGGCTCCTTGCGCTCAATAAACCGAAAGGTTATGTCGTCACGCGATCAGATGAGCTCAACCGCAAAACGGTATACGAACTTCTTCCCGAATGGGCGAACACCGACGACTGGATGCCCATCGGGCGTCTCGATATGGATTCCAAGGGGCTCTTGCTGTTCACACGCGATGGAACACTTGCTGACAGGCTCACCACGCCGGGCAATTGCGAAAAGGTCTACGAGATTTGGGTGCGCGGTCATGTGAACGATGAACACATTCGGGCGGCGCTTGCCGGCGTTGAGACACCGGAGGGCCTGTTGAAAGCCGTGCGTGTGGAAAGAAAAGGCGGTGCGGGGCCGAAGACGCGCCTTGAGGTAGAGCTCGATGAAGGGAAGAACCGTCATATCAGGCGGCTCTTCGGCGCGATGACGGATGCAGAGCGCGGCACACCGCTCAAGGTACTCGAGCTTAAGCGCGTTCAGATCGGATGCATAAAGCTCGATCTGCCCTCCGGGAAATGGCGTTTTCTTTCCGACGATGAAGAATCGATACTTCTTTCAGGCGGATAGTTCACATTAGGAAATGAAAAAGAACCACGAAGGCGCTACGTGCACAAAGGGGAATCATCATAGTAGTGTCGATCGAACCCGGCAGGTGGCATCTTCCGATACGATATGCTTCGTGCCTTGGTGCCCTTTGTGGTTACTATATTTTCGCGCATGACTTTCAGGATAATGCGCGATCAAATTCCGATGTGAAATGGAATTCAATATCAGGATAATTCTCCCGGTAGTGATTGAGCATCCATTCCGATTCCGCGAAGAAGACGGTATTCTCATCCTTGTCCGTGCCGATATGGCTGGCCTTGTAGCTCATGAAATCAGCGAGCTGCTTTTCATTCGATGATGTTATCCAGCAGGCCTTGAAAAAGTTGAGCGGTTCGAAACGGCATTTCGCGCCGTATTCATGCTCCAGGCGATAGGTGATGACATCGAACTGGAGACGGCCGACGGTGCCGACCACTTTTCGCCTGCTGCCGGTGAGGAGGAACAGCTGCGCGACCCCTTCGTCGGTGAGCTGTTTAATGCCTTTATCGAGCTGTTTCGCTTTCTCTCCGGTGTGCACGAGTTCCATGAACACTTCCGGCGAGAAATTCGGTATACCCTTGAACGTGAGCGCTTCCCCTTCGGTGAGCGTATCACCTATCTTGAAATTCCCCTTGTCGAAAAGACCGATGACATCGCCGGGATATGCCTCCTCGATGACGTCCTTCTGCTGGCCGAGAAAGCTTGCGGGGTTGGTGAAGCGCAGTTCCGTATCAAGGCGCACATGTTTGTAGAACGCATTGCGCTCGAATCTCCCGGAGCACACGCGGAAGAACGCTATCCTGTCGCGATGGCGAAGGTCGAGGTTCGCATGTATCTTGAAGACGAAGCCGGTGAATGCCCCTTCATCGGGCTGAATGATGCGTGTTTCCGTTTCCCGTGCCGCGGGTGTCGGGGCGATATCGATGAACGCATCGAGCGTTTCCTTTACACCGAAATTGTTGAGCGCACTCCCGAAGAACGTGGGGGCGCTTTCGCCTGAACGATATCGCTCCTTGTTGAACGCGCCGTACACGCCGCGGAGTAGATCGACGTCCTCGCGGAGCTGATCCGCATATTCCTTGCCGACGCGGCTGTCGAGTTCGGGCGATGTGAGATCGGAAACAGCGATCTTGTCTTCCTCTTCGGTGCCCATGTTCGGGCGGAAGAGATGCAGGTTGTTCTCATGAAAACTGTAGACGCCTTTGAACGTGGCCCCGCGGCTTATCGGCCAGCTCATCGGCTGTACTTTTATATCCAATTTCTTCTCGAGCTCATCGATAAGGGCGAAGGGCGATGATCCCTCGCGGTCGAGTTTGTTGATGAAGATTATCACCGGGGTCCTGCGCATCCGGCAGACGTTCATGAGCTTTTCCGTCTGCTCCTCGACGCCCTTGACGCTGTCCACGACGAGTATGACGCTGTCCACAGCGGTAAGCGTGCGGTAGGTGTCCTCTGCGAAATCCTTGTGCCCCGGTGTATCGAGCAGATTTATCTTGAACCCCTTGTATTCAAAGCTCATCACTGCGGATGCCACCGAGATGCCGCGCTGACGCTCTATCTCCATGAAGTCGGAGACGGTCGCGCTCTTTATCTTCTTCGATTTTACCGCGCCGGCTATCTGTATCGCGCCGGCGAACAAGAGGAGCTTTTCCGTAAGCGTTGTCTTCCCGGCATCCGGGTGGCTTATTATCGCGAATGTCCTTCGTTTTTCTATCTCTTCAATAAGTGACATGGTCCCGCCGTTGTTGTCATTGCGCGGGGATTATACATGGCCCTTCGGCAGTGTCAATGATTTTTTGTTCTTGTGGACACAAACTGGCATGCTGATATACAATGTCATCCCATGCGCCTGAAAGACGATGTAATATTTATCCCGTCACCTCACGGGATGATACGCGACGGCGCTACCTGTAAGTTCCTTCTCGCCATGCGCGATGGCTGTGTCGTCGAATCCGTGGTCATACCGATGAAGCGGTATAAAAGCCTCTGCGTGTCTTCGCAGGTGGGCTGCGCCATGGGCTGCCGGTTCTGCCAAACGGCACGCATGGGATTTGTTCGGGACCTCACCGCCGAAGAGATCGTTTCTCAGGTATCATCCGCGCGGATACACTTGAAAGAGAACGTCCGCAATGTTGTGTTCATGGGTATGGGTGAACCGCTCGCGAATCTCGACAATGTGCTTGACGCGGTGCGCATGCTCAATGACGGACGCGGCGCGAACATACCGCAGACGAATATCATGATCAGTACGATGGGGCATGTCCCGGGACTTATGCGTCTTGCCGGCTTCGCGAAGGATATCCCGCCGAAGGGTTTTTCCAATCTGCGTATCGCGGTGAGCATCAATGCCCCGAACGATGAGCTGCGCACAAGGCTCATGCCGCGTAATACAATGTGGCCTATGGCTGAAATAAAACGTGCGTTACTCGCATATCCTCGGAGCAGGAAGGACACGAAATTCATCATTGAATATGTCCTCATTGCCGGGGTGAATGACAGGCCGGAACATGCGCGGGAATTATGCGGATATCTCAGCGGAATACCGGCCGAGGTGAATCTTATCCCGTTCAATCCCATCACGGATGTGTCATGGACAGCACCGACGGTCGGGGCGGCGGAGGAGTTCTGGCGCACGGTACGGGAGGCGGGCATGCCATGCCGTACACGATGGCCAAAGGGCGTACGTGCCATGGCTGCCTGCGGGCAATTAGGCGTATGCGGATTGGTGGATCGGAAAAAATAGTATATACTGACCGCCGTAGCAATAATACCCGGGATGCACAATGATCAGACTGAACGATGTTTCGCTCGTGACATATGAAGGAAGGGTGATACTGAGCGATATCACCTGGCATATCGCCCCGGGCGAGCATTGGGTCATTTTCGGACGCAATGGTTCCGGTAAAACGAAGCTCATAGAGATGATAGCCGGGTATCAGTGGCAGACACGCGGGACTATCGCACGATTCGGCGAGGAACACGGCGATGTACGTGAGATACGAAAGCGTATCGGCTATATATCGTCGATGTTAAAGACACGCTTCCACCTGGCTGACAGCGTGCGCGATGTCGTGCTCACCGGCATCTTCGCCTCACTGTCGCTCTATGACGAAGTGACCGCAGAGCAGATCGATGAGGCAGAGCGCCTCCTTCGTCTCGTCGGCCTTGACGACCGCAGGGGAGAGCGGTTCGGCATACTTTCGGATGGCGAAAAGCAGAAAGTGCTCATCGCTCGTGCGCTCATCGCGCATCCATCGCTCATCCTTTTCGACGAGCCGGCCATGGGCCTCGATATCGGCTCGCGGGAGGAACTGCTCCTTTCCATCGAAACAGCGGCCCGCGAATCGAACGTTTCCGTCGTCATGGTGACGCATCATACGGAAGAGATAACGCCGTTCTTCACGAACGCGCTTGTCATTGAGAACGGGCGCATCGCCTTCTCCGGCGCGCCGAAGGAAATGATGGACGATGACATGCTCTCGTGTCTTTTCGGCCGGGGCGTGCGCGTGACGCCGATAGACGGCAGGTACTACATCTCGATGCAGGGGAAGGGATGATGGCGAAGATAAAACTTGACCTGCATGACATTTTCAATAAAGGTCGGTGTATCGCAGAAGAGGATGCTATGGCGTTTCACTGTTGCCGGATGCCGCCGCCGCGTCGTGAAAGGCATGCCCAGGTGTATTGAGCATCAGCACCGAGCCCAAAGGAATATCGCCGGATATCTCTCTGTATAGTCGCGTGAGAAGCGACCCAATGGAAATGTTATTGATGATGGAGTGGCCGCTCACATCGACACCGGTCTCGGCGATGACGGCACCGGAGCCGTCGCCGGTGAGGTTGTTCCCGCTGATCGTTATCTGCGGGGTTGTCGTCGCATAGTTCAATTCGATGGCGCATTCCCATGGTCCGCCCCATTTATTGTTGGAGATAGAGCAATTGATGATGCTCACCGGGGTGCTGTCGATAAGTATGACGGCACCGCCGCCGCCCCCGCCGGTACCCCGGTTGCCTGCACAGATGATGTTGTCCAGAACGATATTCCCGCTCGTGACGACGGCGATCCCGCCGGTGCCGCTCTGTCCGCGATTGCTCTGTATCGTGACCTTCGCTATCAATATATTCGTGCTGTTCTCGAGATATATCCCCGCTCCGGTGGATGCCGTATTATTGCTTATGATGATGTTGGACAAGAGCACCGAATGTGTTCCCCTGACATATATCCCTCCGCCTGCTGCAGCGGTCATGGAGGCTCGTATCACGAAACCATCGCAGCTGACCGAGTGAATGTCCGCAATGGAAATGATGCGTCCGCTTCCGCCGCCGTCAAGTTCGCTGTAACTCCCGGCGATGCGGAGCACGAAATTCGTTTCGCAGCCTCCGATGAGATTGACGGTGCCGGTGTTCACGAGTATGCCGTCCGCTCCGGCGTCCATACCGCCGTTCACGCGGGAGTATATGCCTTTCGCGATGAATATGTTCGATCGGCCTGTTTCCGCCGCGCGGCGTACCCCCACGTTTATGTTCTTTACCGGTGATGATGTTGCGATGCCGCTGTTCGCGTCGTTCCCGAGCGATGAAACATAGACGCCGTCACCGGGGAGGAGCGTTACCCCGGGCGGGGCTTTGCCTTTTTTCGCCCAGTACTCAAGGGCTTTCGTCTTAAGTCCGCCCTGCTCTATGATCCCAGAGGTTTTGCCCCGAAACAAGTCCGTTGCCGGAAGGGGCATGCTGGCAAACAGCATGAGTGAGAGGAAGATCGATCGTATCATTGTTGTCCCCTAGAACGAAAATCGTATACCGAACCCCAGTTGCGGGATGATGGCGATATTATCCAGAAAAACGAAGGAGCATGAACTTATCACATAGAGATTAAAAGCTCCGATGAGGAGCTCCGGTGTCAGCTCGAAACTGCCATGCAGGTAATCGTCGATGGCAAGAACGTTATATCCGGCTTTGAGTCGTACGGAGAGCTGGAACACCGTCAGGTCGATCACCTCGTACACCGCCTGTAAATTGGCGTTAAAGAGCAGTGCGTCGTACTTCGCATCGAGTATCGAGACGTCCCCGCTGTAATCAAAACCGATGCCTGCCCCGAAACCGAAGCGGCCGATGCCGGGAATGACAGGACGGAACAATGCATAGGCGCTTGCGATATAACCATTGAGCCCTTCGACGCCGACAAGGAAGTAATTGTTCGTGTCCGGTGATCGTTCGGTGTTCGGTCTTTCCTTCATGGCGATGAGCCTGCGCTCGTATGCAGCTTCGCTCTCGGCACGGTTCATTTCCGGGAACATGCCGCGGAACACGACGAGGTTCGCTTCTTTCGCCTTCGTCATGAACGCTATCGCTTTATCGGCATTGCCCAGGGCCACCTGGCACAGCGAATTGATGATGTAGTACTGCACGAGCGCTGCCGCTTCGAACTGCGAGGCATTGAGCCGCGATAATCTTTCCTCGGCGCGTGCCGGTTCATTACGCTTAACGAGGAGGAACGCCTGCAGGAGGCGATAGGGCGGTGCTTCCTCGCCTTTGAGGATTTCTTCGGCCGGCGGTAGGATATCGGCGGAGATGTATACCTCGGCGAGCTTCAGACGGTTGTAATCCTTGCCGGGGAAATTCTGCACAGACTTGACGAGATAGTGTATCTTCTTTTCAAGTGTGTCGATACGCTCAGCCGCGTTAAAGAATTTATCGATCTCGGTGTCGATCATGACCTCGTGGATATGGGATTTTTCCAGCGTGACCGGGGTGCCGTCCTTCTCGTAGGTGATGTCATCGGCGGTCTGTCTGGTGATGATGCAGTCAATGACGGTGCCGTCCGTAAGGATTATCCTGTCATGGGCGTCCGCGGCCATCGCCATAAGCAGCACAAGCGCAAGCACCGGGACGAATGTACTCGATGATGTGCTTTCCTTACTCATGCTTAAAGCTAATAATATGCGTGCTCGTGTCAAGGAGGGCGTCCATCAAGACGTTTTAAGAATGCTGCGGCATTGCCTTTCATGATATTTTTGTTACCATGGGCTGATATAAAATAGAAGAAGATCGTTTGGCGCACGGGAGTATATCATGGTAGAGATAACGCATAAGGGCGAGCCGATACGGACGGTCGGTATACTCCCTGCGGTCGGTTCGAAGGCCCCGGATATTTCGCTCACCGCCGAGGACCTCTCCGACAGGAAATTGTCCGATTTTCACGGCAAAACCGTTGTCCTGAACATTTTTCCGAGCATCGATACGTCGGTGTGCGCTGCATCGGTGCGGAGATTCAATGCCGAAGCCGCGTCCCGTCCGAACACGGCGGTGCTCTGCATATCCGATGACCTGCCGTTCGCCATGAAGCGTTTTTGCACGGCCGAGGGTCTGATCAATGTCATTACGCTTTCGGAAATGCATGACCGCGGTTTCGGCGAGATGTATGGAGTACGCATCATAAGCGGCAAGCTCAAAGGGATACTATCCCGGGCCGTGGTGGTCATCGACCCGGCGGGTATCATCACCTATACCGAGCAGGTCCCGGAGATAGCAGAGGAGCCGGACTATGCCAAAGCGCTTGCCGCAGTGTCGAAGAAATAGCGCGGATCGCTTGACACAGAACCGATGGGGGATTGACGATATAACGAAGAGGGGTATACTTAATTTCATGCGTGCGCCTATGGCGCAGCCGCTATGGGCGGGCGGACATGAGAAAAAAATACAAACTACTATCTCTCTTAGTGCCTTTGTGGTTTCTTTTCTCCTGCATTCCCCAAACGTCCGTGGTCGAAGCGGATATCCCGATACGCGACTACGCAGCCGGCCGTTTTGACCCGAGCACGAACGGATATTTCGTCGATATACGCACCCTCGGTATTCCCGCGCAGGGCAGACAGATGCTCCGCCGTGAGGCGGCGGAAGCGCTCAAGCGCATGCGCGATGACCTTGCGAAAGATATGCCGTTCATGCCGTTCATCGTACTGAGCGCAACGCGCACCTTCGACGACCAAAAACGCATCTGGGATAATAAATTCAACGGCAGGACGCGTGTCGGCGGGCTCGATCTTTCGAAAGCCGTTCCCGATGAGCGGGAACGTGCGTTTCGCATTCTGGAATTTTCATCCATGCCGGGGACATCGCGTCATCACTGGGGTACCGATGTCGATATCAACGCCCTCAACAATGACTACTTCCGTTCCGGCAAGGGAAAGAGGCTCCATGTCTGGCTCGTGAAGCATGCCGCTCGGTACGGTTTCTGTCAGCCCTATTCGGCAGGACGCGCTGCGGGATATGCCGAGGAGCGGTGGCATTGGTCGTATATGCCCATCGCCGGGAAGATGCAGAAGTGCTGGAACGATGCGTACGGCAGAACGCCGTCGTTATTGCTCAAGCAAACATCGTTCGCCGGTGCAGAAGCGTCCATCGATCGTGCGCCGTTCTATGTGAACGCCGTCGCACAATGCCCTAGCGTACCGGCGCGATAAGGTGTCTGAGATAGAACGCATTCGCCATCTGCTCATTGCCCGCGGCCGAAAGCTCGCCGAGCGTGATGGAGAGTGAGTGCCCGAAGCGGTCATCCGCTCGCAGAAGGTTCGCGCGCGACAGCATGCCGACGGCGCGGTCCGCATGCACGGGGCCGATGGCGATGATCTCATCAGCAGCGGAGAGCGATGCGCGTGCGGCAGCGTCGATGACCGATGCGGAAAGTTCGTCCGAGCGCGGGAGCGCTTCAGCGGCATCGAGGAGCGCTTCGGTGATAATGTGATGATACACGGTCTTCGCATTGTGCGGGTCCGCGTACCGCCCGTTCACCATTAGCCCCGGGATGAGCCCGTAGGTAAGCTTTTTTGCGAGTATCGTGCGTGTCCTTTCTTCAGGTGCAGCACGGTAGAGCTCCGCGAGGAACGATATGGAAAATGCGTTATAGTTCCAGTTGGGACATACGGGCGTTCTTTCAAGTGCATCGCGCGAGCGTTTTGCCGCCGCGAGATATCGTTCGTCGCTCTGCGTGCGATACGCGAGGACGACAGCGCGTGCAGCGAGACCGTTATCGAACTGCAACCCCCCGTCCAGCGCCCCGCTGTCGTCGAGTATCCATCCACGCTCAATAATGATGCGCGCACTATTGCGTTTCGCTTCGTCTACGGCGAGCGACGCCCTTTTGATGAGGAGATCCGATGATGCGTTGTCATAGGGGATGCCGAATATGCCGTTCGCTCCCTGTACACTGACGAGCGCATCCGCCGCCGTGCAGAGCTCGGGTATGAGCGGCGCGCTTTCATCCATCGATGAAGCGGCGATGAGCGCAGAGAGTTCGAGTAAGAGGCCTGCTGCGATGCGCAACTTATCTTTTTTCCGTATGGATACCGCTACGCGCGTTCCCGCATCGAGCATTGCGCTGCGGCGCGTATCGAGGAGGCGTTTTGCTTCCGCTTCCACATTGCCGGAAAAGCGCGGCGCGTTCTTTCGTATGAGCAGCCCCGCCTCCGGTTTCCCCGCTTCGGAACCAAGCAACGTTACCGTTCTTTTCACAAGGTTATTAATTGTGCGCATATCCTCGTTTTTCATGGCCGTATGCATTTCTTTTCCTATCGATGAAAGGCCCTTTTTCTGCTCGTCGCTCAGCCGTGCGGAAGGCTGCATGTTCATGCCCCGCGCGGAAAGCCGTTCTGCCAGGTAGGAAAGTATTCTCCCCGTGGAAGCAAAGTCCTTGGCTGCATATGATTTCTTTGCTTCAGCGAAATGCGTTTTCAGTTCGCGCTTTTCGCTCTCGTCATCGATCGCGGCTATCCCCTTCTCGACGGACTGAGCGCGTGTCCCTATCTGCGTATAGCCGATATCGCCGGTGGGGTAGCTCTGATAGTCGACATCCGCGCGTAGCGGAGATGAAGTCATTACAGCAAGAAAAACCAGCATGAGCGAACGCATGGCAGTGGTCATGATATCTCCTAAAAGCGGCAACAATGAGTGAATACTATCGTGCCATGAAAATATGTAAAGTATGGAGAGTGAAAAGATCTTGAATATCAATAGGGGAGAAAACCACGAAGACGCAAAGGGAAAGCACGGACAAGTGCTCAACTGACACGGCGAGTCGATGATCTGTAGATGATCAATCCCTATATCATAGTCGATTTTCTTAGTGCCTTGGTGTCTTCGTGGCCGTCACTCTGCGCAATCGCGTGATGCCATGTACGAAATCGCCGGAATGATGTATGATGAACGTATGAATATTAAAAAATGGCTCCCGCTCGCTCTTTTTGCGGTCATCGTCATTTTATTCTTCGTCGTGCCGATGGCGAGGCGTAAAACTGTCGATGTGCAGACGCGTCATATCGCCACCCTGTTCCGTGACGATGAATTCGCAAGCCAATATACGTTCGTTACCGGCGCATTCGGCCTTTCCGATCGGGAGAAAGCGGTGCTGAGACTCGGCTATTTCATGAACTATGCGGCGTTCTTCCCATTGTCAAAGAACGATTCGCATGCGCTCATATCGATACTTTCCGAGAACCTCACCGCCGCCGGGTGTGCCTCCATGGCGAAAGAACCCGGAGCGATGCTGAAGTCGAAAAGACCGGGCATGTCGAACGACTACACGGTATTGTTCTCGCGTTTCGAGGTGAAGCTCCTCGCTGCCCTTGCGACGAACAGGGAGCAGTACCGGCTCGGCGATGCGCTGTGGCATTTGTCCTATGCTGTCCAGTTGAGGGAGATGATGCCTGAAGGATACCGGGCCGTGCTTGAGACGAGCACGAATGCGGGCATACGGGATATCGTATCGGCGTATCGCGGGCTTGCGACGGGAACGAATACGAGATCGGCGGTAAAGACGCTCATTCGCGGCTATGTGGCAGAGTAAAGAATACACATCGGAGGTTCTTATGATAGTCATTGTCGCGCAATTCACGGTGCTTCCCGGAAAGATCGATGCGCTCATCGATGAGGTGAAGCCGATGATAGAGGCGACGCGCAGGGAAGCGGGATGTATCGATTATATCCTGCATCAGGACGTGAAGGTCCCGGAGAATTTCGCCTTCATCGAACATTGGGAGGATCAGGCCTCTGTCGATGCGCATATGGCGTCGGCGCATTTCAAGGCGATAGTGCCGAAGCTCAATGCGCTCCGTACGGCGCCGTCGGTGGTCCATTTCTATAAGCCGCTCTGACCCGAAATAACGCAAATCTTCTCCGAAGATGCGCAACGCCGATGAAGTATCACATTCATATACTGTATGCGGTCGCATTGATCATGCGATACGTCAAGTGAAACGGTGGAGCATGTATGAGCACATATGATGTAGCAGCGTTCGTGTGGCCGTCCTATCACCCCGATCCCCGGGCGAAGATCTTCTGGCCCATGGGTATCGGCGAATGGGAGACCGTGATGAAGAACGCGCCCAAGTACGAGGGGCATGAACAGCCGCGCTTCCCGCTCTGGGGCTATGTGAACGAGGCCGATCCGTATGTGATGGAAATGCAGATAGAGGCGGCGGTCGATCACGGTGTCAATGTGTTCATCTACGATTGGTATTGGTATGACGGCATGCCATTCCTTGAGGGCTGTCTCAATGACGGTTTTCTCAAGGCGAAGAACAACAGCAAGATGAAATTCTATCTCATGTGGGCCAATCATGATGTTGGCCTCGGCTGGGATAAGCGCAATGCGGACGATGCTTTCATGCATAAAAATAAGTCCCTGATATGGAAGGGCGGCGTCGACAGACAGGAATTCGAGATCATCGTCAAGAGGACGATAGAAAAATACTTTTCACATCCTTCCTACTATAAGATCGATGGAAAGCCGGTATACATGCTCTACGATCTCAATACGTTCATGAAAGGGCTCGGCGGTATTGATGAGGCGATGTCGGCGCTTCTCTGGTTCCGCGACGAAGTGAAGAAGGCGGGATTCCCGGGGCTCGACCTGCAGCTCTCAATGCGCAAGGACAGCGACAGATCGCTTTCCGGTGTTCCGGGCGACAATGTCGGTACGCAGAAGGACGTCGTTGAGAAACTCGCCTTTGATTCTCTTACCCATTATCAGTTCTGTCATTTCACAGATGTGAACCGGGATTATAACGAAGCGGTGAAGGATGCCGTGAATGACTGGAATGCGATCGATAAGAAATATTCAGCACCGTATTATCCGCATGTAAGCGTAGGCTGGGACTCAAGCCCGCGTACCTTCAATGTGAAGGGCTCTATCATCAAGAACAATACGCCGGCGAATTTTGAGGCGGCTCTCCGCAAGGCGAAGGAGTACATCGATGCGCACCCGAAACAGGCGCCGCTTATCACGGTGAACAGCTGGAATGAGTGGACGGAGACGAGCTATCTTGAGCCGTGTACGATGTATGGATATGGATATCTTGAGGCGGTGAAGCATGTGTTTACAGATTCGCGCGAGGGTGGGGTATGAAACTGTCGCTGTGTACCCGAAAAAACGCAAATCATTTCCGATTATCCGCAACACCGGATCTTGATCCCTTTCATATACTACTTGCTGCCGCTGAAAATGGTATCACTTGATCCGCAGTGAAAGTGATGCTCCGGGGATGAAGCACTGATGTGTCGGCAAAGATGTTCCATCCTCGCATGAGCCGAGGGGTCGTATGGGCAGAAACAATTTCACTTTTCTACTTCTATTTTTTCCAGGGGTATTGATCTTGAGTACTATACTGAGCGCACAAAGACCGGTCGGTAAGATCGATAATGCAATGCTCATTCCCAAGTTGCTGTCCGACGATCAGGTGCAAATAGAAGGCTTTTCTCCGGATTGGGTTAAAACCCTGATCATGGCCCAGTTCCGCATCGAGACCGCAACCCCGGAAGGCACCTTTGCTGCGGCAACCAGGGTCCTTGACCATTATGCGGAGATGGGAGTGAACGGCCTATGGATCAACCCTATTTGGGGTCGCGGTTCCAAGATCAACGGCTACGGGAATTTCGGCTGCCACACCATTGAAAGCGCGCTTACGGGCGCCGATACCCTCGATGGTTCGTATCAGGTCGTCAAGCAGTTCGTGGACGAGGCACATCGGAGAAATATCCGCGTGATATTCGACATCATCGTCTGGGGTACCAGGACCAACTCAGACCTGGTGGCGGAGCATCCTGAGTTCTATACGCGAAATACGGATGGAAGCCTGAGCATGGTCTATGGCGGCTACCGGTTGAACTGGAAAAGCGAAGAACTGAGAAAATGGTTCCTCGGCCATGCCGTGAAATTCATACTTGCCACCGGGGCGGACGGCTACCGTGTAGATCTTGCGCCCGATACATCGGGCTACTACTTTAAGGAAGTGCGCGACGCCCTCTATGCCCAAGGAAGGAAGATCATCTTGGTATCCGAAACCGGCAATGAGCGGAGGGAAACATTCGATTTTGAGCAGGTCGGGGTGCTGGGGCGTGATGAGGACCCCGACTGGGCCGATAAAAAGCACTTGAAGGAGCAGATGGAGCGCTGGGGTGAGAGATACAGTTTCCTGATCAGGAGCAATATCACCGAAGTGATCAAAAGCGGTTTCGGGATCGGCAAGGGGTCACTGGTGAAGCAGCACTTGGGCGGCCATTTCCGCTTTTACACCTACAACCTTCTTTGCCACGATAACCCCAAGCCCTTTGTTCAGGGCAACCGGGTACGCATCGGTTATCAGGCGATATTCGCCCCGTTCATACCCCTGTGGTGGATCGGGGAGGAGTGGAACAATCCGCGATTGTGGATCACTATGCCCGGCGAGCGATCGACCGGGTGCATGTTTTTTAATACCATCGACTGGGGTCAGCGAGACGCGCCTTCGAACCGCGCCTTCTTCGAGGATGTGAAACGATACATACGCATCCGCCGTACCTATCCCGAACTATTCGAGTATTACCCGGAAAGCACGCGCGACGCCAATATCGCGGCGGTTGCGTCGACAAGGAGCGGTGCGCCCAATCCGCTGCAGGCGTATGCCCGGTTCAATCGTGAAAAAGCCGTGATGGTCGTGCCGAATTATCAATGTACTTCGAGCGAAGATGTCATCCGGATAGACCCTCCGTATGAGTTGCTCGGGATTTCCGATATGGAAAAATGCGTTCTGACGGATCTGCTGTCGGGTACACGTATCGAAGAAAAGGATCGGGATACGCGCGGATCGTTCTCCGCCCAAATCCCGGCGGAACATCTTGGGGTGTTCCTGCTCGAAAGGAAATAATCCGCCGATGACGAATAGGAAAGTGAGCCGATGAGGAACTGTTTTCTGATCACCGCATCTTCATTGCTCCTTGGCGCTCGCATTATTCTCGGGTCCGCATCGGATGTTGTATTCAGTTCCGCGGTCACAAAAGATGGTACTACGGCATGGCACATTGTTGAACTGAGCACGGATGACAGGCGTCGACCCTCGAACAGTATGAAGGTGAAGATCTGTCCTGAGGGCGGCGGGAATATGTTCTTTTTTTCCGTCGGGGGCACAGAACTCATTCTCGGACCGGAAGCATTATCGGATCTTAAGAAAAAACAGGTCGGCACTCTCATTCTCTACCCGACACCGAACAGGGTAAGGGACAGCAATTATGTTTTTCAGGGTGAAAAGCATACCATGTCATTTTCCGGGGAAACGCGATCACACGCGCTGCATGGCCTGGTCTGGGACGATGCCTGGAGATTCGAAGAGCCTCGGCTTGGCACGAACTCGATATCATGCAGGATCTGGTATGCTCTTGATCGAAATGATCCCCGATTTCCGGCTTTCCCCTATGCAAACACCCTCGTCGTTCAATATACATTACTGGCAGATAGAGTACGGATAAGCTATGAGGTCGAGAATCGCGACGGAAGGGATATGGGATTCGGGTTCGGTGTACATCCATTCTGGAAGATCATCGGCGACACTGATAAGGTTTTCATCCGCGTGCCGCTGCCGTACCATATGGAATCATCGAATTATCTGCCTACGGGAAGGCTTACCATGGTTGGCTCGAATGCGGCATGGGACCTGACGGAATTTCGGCCGCTCTCGACCCTGCGATTGGATGATGTTTTTTTCGGGGCGACACCGATGAGTCGTGTCGCGATCGACTACCGCACCATCGGACGTGTGCTGCACCTTCGTGCGAGCGCCGATCTCACGCATGTGGTGGTGTGGACCACGCGAAGATATTTCTGCATCGAGAACCAAACCTGTTCCATCGACGCGCATAACCTCTATGACCGGGGACACGTCAAAGAATCGCATCTGCAGATAGTGAGACCCGGAGGGAAAGCTGGCGGCTATGTCGACTATATCCCGGAATAAGTTGCGGAGAATACGTTCTGCAGGGCAGATCACAGCCCGACGTTCCATGAAAGACGATATATCGATCGGCGGCATGCCGGTCATTATTTCCCGATTAAATTGTATACTATCGTATGATCCGCTCTGCGATACGTCCAAAGCGCTCTTGGAGCATGTATGAGCACAAAGTATGATGCAGCAGCGTTCGTGTGTCCGTCCTGTCATCCCGATCCGCGGATGAGGACTTTCCGGTCCATGGGTCTCGGCGAATGGGAAATGTCGATGAACGTTCTTGGGATAGCGAGAAAAGCGGCGGCGGTTCTCTTCGCAGCGGCGGTCGTATTCCCTGCGTCTTTTCATGTCGATGCTTTCGGTGCGAAGCCGGACGGGAATACCGACTGTGCGCCTGCTGTGTATAAAGCAGTGGCCGCTGCGGCCGCGAACAATGGCGCGGTGATCGAGTTTTGCGCCGGTATCTATCAGGTGATGCCGCCGGACACGAATCAGATCGCCGCACTCGATTTCAGCGGTATCGCCAACATCACGTTCCGCGGCAAAGGCACGAATACGGTGATACGCGTCGCGCGTCCGCCGTACGGCGGTTTTCGGTTCAGCAGATGCATGAATATCGCGGTAGAAGATATTGCCGTCGATCACGACATCGTGCCGTTCACGCAGGGGACGATCTCCGCGGCCGATGCTGCAGCCGGTACGTTCGATCTTGCCGTGGATGAGGGGTATCCTGCACCTGATGCCCCGTTCTTTGCCGACGCCAAAAGTTCATTCGGCGTGAAGGTGATCGACGGGGTGTTCTATGATCTTATCGTACACCGTATGAAGTCGGTGATGGCGATGGGTGCACCGGTTTTCCGGTTTACCGTAAAGGACCATGCTGCGCTGACGAAGGCGGGGCTTGCCGCCGGCGACCGATATGCGCACAGTTATCGGTGGTATGTTCAGAGCGCCATCGGGGCGTGGGACTGTACGAACATATCCGTGCGTGATGTTGCGATATATGCATGTCCCGCAACGACGACTACATGGGCGAATACGAAGGATGTGGCGATACGCGGCATGACGGTAATGCGCAGGCCCGGGAGCGGGCGTATCATGTCATCCTGTGCGGACGGAATTCATTCCTTCGGTGTGCGCGGGACATTCCTCATCGAGCGCTGTCACTTTGAGGGGATGCTCGATGATTCGATCAATATTCACTGCCGGGCAGCTACCGTGTGGAGCAACATATCGCCGACACGGTTCACCGTGAACAATGCGGGCACATTCCGCTGCTATCCGGGCGACCGCATACAGATATTCGATCCGGCTGTGGGACGCATACGAGCTGAAACGACCGTTGTTGCCGTTGATGCGCAGCATCCGTACCTGCACACGATCACGGTTGCGTCACCGGTCGAAGGCCTTGTCGCCGGGCGGTCGACGCGTGAGGCGGACAATGTGTACAATCTCGATGCAAGCGGCGGGCAGGTTATAATTCGGAGCAATTTCTTCGGGCGTCACCGCGGGCGCAGTATACTGGTGAAAAGCGATGCGATCATCACGGATAATGTGTTTGAGAACATCGATGGACTTGCGATCGCGGTCATAAAAGAATCGGAATATTCTGAGGGGCCGGTGCCGCATGATATACGCATCGAGCGCAATGTGTTCCGCGGCGTGCACGGCCTCGGCGCGAATGCTCAGCCGTCAATACGATCCATGATCAGTTCGGTGAAGGGCATGTCGCTCCATCGGGATATCAGGAATATCGTCATCGCAGGGAATACGTATGCCGATCCCCGTGTCGGCGGAATTGATATCCGGAATGCTTCGGGCGTATCGATAGTGTCGAATATGTTCAGCATGAACGCGGGGGGACATCCGTTTCCGCTGCCGACGGTACTGCTCATGCAGAGCAGCCTTGTCCGCATCGAGTCTCTTTTCGTGTACGATATGAGCTCGAATGCCGCTGCTGCGGTTCGGATCCATTCGACGGTCGATGCCGGTGATGCCGGAGTCATCATCCGAGGACTCAATGTACGGCTTCCAGAAGGGGTCGCGCCGGTGGACGACGGGCGGGCGGTGAAGTGAACACCGCGTTTGTACGACGGTGAACATGCGGCCGTGCATGTTCACCGTCGGCCGGTCAGTGCTGACGTCATTCACACAATGGAGACGGCTATGGGTACTATCGCGCTTATGGTTCGGACTATCATGTCGAACATGGTGACCGATGTCGCCGCTTCGGCGGTATGTTCGGAGACAGTGGATGATCGCCGGCTCTCCGCAGGGAGAAAGCGTTCATCGATGCGGCACGGTATACAAGGAACATGCATCGTATCGAACATGCTGTTTCAGTATGTTCGATACGAGTGTCTCGGAATCGGTGATGAGATATCATATTCTCAACCGTTTTTCCGGGAGTAGTTCAATGTGAAAGTAATCTTCGCCAGGGGAGCGAACATATGAAAAGATGGTCGTGCGAGAAAGCGAATGCATGGTATCGCAGAAAACGCATGCCGATTGGGTGTAATTTCATCCCAAGTACCGCGGTCAATGATATTGCCATGTGGCAAGCGGACACATTCGACCGGGCGGCGATAGACCGAGAACTCGGATGGGCGGCCGATCTCGGGATGAATTCGATCAGGATATTCCTGAACTACGTTGTATGGGAACAGGATGCGGCCTGGTGTAAGCATGCATTGAAAGAGTTCCTTGAGATATCGCAGGGACATGGTCTGTCCGTTGTTCCGACATTGTTCGACGACTGTAATTTTGCGGGGCGTGAAGCGAAGGCGGGTCTGCAGCCGGTGCCGGTGCCGGGTGTGCATAACAGCGGGTGGGTGTCCAGCCCGCCGCTGCGTATGATCGCAGACGAAAGCGTCTGGGATCCTTTAAGATCGTATGTCAGTGATATGATACGGACGTTCAGTACGGATGAACGTATTATATTCTGGGACCTATACAATGAGCCGGGGCATTGGCAGGGAGAACGCTCACTTCCGCTGCTGAAAAGCACATTCGAATGGGCGCGGGCAGCCGCACCGGAACAGCCGCTCACCGCCGGAACATGGTCTGATAATGAAGTTTTCAATGCATTCCAGTACGAGGCATCGGACATCATCACGTTCCATAATTATCACGATGCGGCAGTTCTCGCACGCCAAATCACCGAGCGTAAAGAACACGGACGGCCGGTGATTTGCACTGAATGGATGCGGCGCGGCGTGAGCGACATTGAGACCTGTCTGCCGGTGTTCATGGATATGAACGTCGGCTGCTATATGTGGGGACTTGTCGCCGGGAAAACACAGACGATATTTCCCTGGGGATCACCGCAGGGCGCGGAAGAACCGGCAGTATGGTTCCATGATCTTCTGAGAAATGACGGAACACCGTTCAATGAGCGGGAGGCATTCCTTTTTCGAACTATCAGCGGAAAGATCGGCTGACGTCCGGCCCCCGGCGTTCTATCTGTTCTGTCCGCCTTGACAATAATAGGTACATGTATTATTATATATATGTACCAAATATGGTGTGATGAGAAAGAGATGAACCCTCGCTATGACAAGATAGCCTTGACCATAAAAAGGAAGATAGCCCGCGGGGCGTTGTCGGCGAACGGCAGATTGCCGAGCCGAAACGAACTTCTGCGCATGGTCGGCGGGAGCAAGAGCACGCTGCAGAAGGGGATGTCGCTCCTCAAAGCGGAGGGATTCATCCGTTCCCGCGGGCGCAACGGCACGTTCGTTACGGCAACCCCCCCCAATATATCCAACATCCCCGTCATTCTTCAGGAATATGATGGTACGGCAGCATCGAACAGATACTTCGCATCGATCACCGATAATATCCGTGACATAGAACGCGTGTCCGGAAAAAAAACACCGCTCTTCCGTATTCAGAATGTGAAAGGAAAAAAGGACGATTTCGGCAAACTTCAGATGCTCGCGAATTCTTTCCGCATACAGGGGGCGATATTCGCATCGTATCCGGAGGGCGATTGGATGCTGGAACCGCTCATGCGCAATAATATACCGACGGTCGCATTTACCGAGCCCGGTCAATGGCCGGGTCTCTATACCGTCTGGGGCGACTATGATGACCTTATCGAAAAGTCGCTTGCATTTCTTCGATCGAAGGGATGCGGACGGGTGGGGATGCTCAACAGCACCCGGTTGCCGATGAAGTATATCGATCATTTCTATGCGAGATGTTCGCATCATTCATTAAAAACCGGCCCGCAATGGGTACACGGAGTATCGACAGACCGATATGGCCGGCAGTGGATAGCGAATCTGCTTGCGCTCATGTTCAGGAATGCAGAAAAGCCGGATGCCGTGCTCGTAACCGATGAAAATATCACGCCGTTCGTCGCCGACGCGATCACCGGTACGAACGTTACCGCAGTGTCGCAAAGTTCGCTGCCGAAGAAGAGTACGCATAATGATAGCGCATCGATACGGTATATCGGTTTCGATGTTATCGATATCATGTCGGAATGCATACATTCGGTCGTATCGGCCATCCCTGGCACCTGCACGCATCGAACGATAGCGGCGAAGTGGGCGGACGAGATGAGTTCGGTAAAATAATATGGGAGATCGAAATGAATTACCTGGTAACGCGGATCATGTTTTCAGCGGTGATCCTGTTCGTCGGCACTGCGATGGCCGCTGAATTCGATGACGCTGTCAAAGAAGGATATCAGTTCCTTTCGGCGAAGCAGTATGAAAAAGCCGCTGCGGCGTTCCGTCGCGGATATGCACTGGCGAATGGTGATGCATTCAAGCTGGCGGGGATTCTGTTCGCCGAGGGCGTAGCGCTCTTTCGCGCAGAAAAGACAGCGCTTGCCGAAGAGGTCTTGCAGAAGTCATTGACGTTGCGGCCTGACGATCCGCAGACACTTTACTATCTCGGTTACTGCCGCTTTAAGCAGAACGATCTCGAAACGGCGCTTCTACTCATGAAGAAGTCCTTTGAGCGGTCGAAAAAGAGCGTTGACAGATTCATGGCCATCAAAACGATATGTTCGTTCTATGCGTTCTATAACAGACAGGCCGATGCGATATCCGAACTGGAGGTCGTCGACTCCGATGCGTTTACCGCGCAGGAGCGATTGGATGCGAGGAGCATGCAGCTTGAGTATCTTGGTTTAATGAAGGATATTCCGCACCCGGACAATGAAATGCGGCGGCCGAGAGTAAGGATGAGAGATTATGGAAGCAAAAGTATACGGGTAACGGAATTGCCGGGGAGGCTATGCAGCCATGTTCAATAAACTGATACAGGGTGTCCGTAATTATCTTGGGATCATCATCATCGGGCTTGCATTCGCCGCTGCGGCGTTCCTTGTATATTTGAACAACCATGTTGATGAAAGCAACGTGTACGTATCAAAGCCCGGGGATACTATCGCCGCAATTGCCGAGGCATATGGAACGACCGCAGGTGCTATCTGCGATGAGAATTACCCCGATATCTCGGAGCGCTTTGCACTCGCTCCCGGGACAAGGATAAAGATACCGAAAGGGGCGGAAGATAAGAAGACGATAACCATTTCAATCGCGCATTGGCAGCTTGAGCCCGGCGTGCGCGAGGGCATCGATTATATGGCGAATGAATACCGCAAGCTTCATCCGAACGTACGCGTCAAGCAGATCGCCGTACCGGGGCAGACGTACGGTCAGTGGTTCGTTACGCAGATGGTCGGCGGATCGCCTGCGGACCTCATGGAGATAGGGAATTCGGTGGTGGCGCCGCTCATGGTCTCCTATTATCAGCGATACTTCGTCCCAATGACAGAATACGCGAACATGCCGAATCCCTATAACAAGGGGAATGAATTCGAACGTACGCCGCTCCGCGAAACGGTAAAGGATGGGCTGCGCGCCTGTTATGTACCGGAGCTTCAGGAGTTCATGAGCATTGCGCTCACGCAGGTGCTCGTGCGCATGTTCTACAACCGGACGCTCTACCGGGAATTGACCGGGCGCGATACGCCGCCGCGCGACTGGCGCGAATTCCTTGCCGTGTGCGAGATGATCAAGCGCTATAGGTTCCTCGATGCGGCCGCGAAGAAAAAAATGCTTCGCATCGATACGGGCATCGCCGATGAAACGGCAAAACCGCTGTCCGCACGGTCTGCCGGCGTATTGACCGCTCTCTCGAATGAACGTGCGCTGCTGCTCAGCACGTCGCCGCAGTATGTGCCGATAGCGAATTCACAATTCCATATGGGGCAGGCGGAATGGCTTTTGTTCAACGCCATCACAAGCAAGGCGCGTGATGTCATCGATTATAATCACGATTGCTCCATAAGCAGCGTCGAATCGTATATCGGATTTCGCAGCGGGAAGATAGGTCTTGACTACGGACCGTATCGCGCGAAATTCGCGATGGCCGCTGCGTACGCGAGCAACAGCATATCCGGTTTTACCGGGCTCAATAGGGACGATGGCGTATTCCTCTTCGTGCAGCAGCGCGCGGTATTCATCCCGACGGGCACGTTCGATGCCGGCATGCTTGAAGAGCAGTCCAAGGATAATGGATTTGAGATCGGTGTCATGGATATGCCCTATGCGCGGCCGGACGATCCTGCATTCGGGCAGTATGTCGAGGGGCCGATTTTTGACGATGCGTTCTCGGCATTCGCATTCGCCTGTCCGACGCCGGACAGCGCTCCCGATCGGAGGAAGGCAGCGATCGATTTCCTCCTGTTCCTTGCGGCGAAGGATAATAACATCAAGTTCAACGCGTTCATACATTGGCTGCCGTATATCAACGGCGCCGAGGGCAGCGGGGTTCTCAGTAATTTCAAGCCGCATGTGAACGGCGTGACATCGGGCTTCAATCTGAATATCGGCGGGGAATCGTTCATCAAATGGCAGCAGTGCTACTCCCTCTATTGCGGGCTGGCAAGTTCCTTTGAGAAAATGCGGGATGATTTCCAGCCGTTCTATATCGAGAACGGATATAAGGATTATCAGAAGGTCATCAGCAAGAACTGGCGGAGAAATCTTCTCACGGACGAGAAAAGCATTTCTCAGCTCAAGGCGAAAGCTATACTTCTGGGAGGGGCCGGGCACACGAACGATTATTGGCAGAAATACCGCGCTGTCGTGTCGCGCCCTGTCACCAGGAGCATTGAGCTCGGGCAGGAGCGCTCCCTTATGCAGCGGGTCGCCGGCGGCGAACCGCCTGCGAGTGCGTATGAATACGGCGCGTCTGCGAAAAAACGGCTCGGGCTGTAATTCGGGAGCGAGAGTGCACAACGAGGTCAAACGATGAAAGTTCCGGCACACGATTTTCCCTTTGACGTCAAAAATGCCTAATGAAGCGATGATACGACGCCTCGTGGATGCGGGTTTCCTGACTGAGCATACGGGTGACCATGAACATACAAACGGAGGTTGAAATGGAACGATCATGCAAATGGGAAAACGGACGCACGGGAGCACGGCTCTTCTTTATGTGCATTATCGCATGTGCGTCACTGCCGGCGGCGAATTTCAAACCTGTATTCAGCGGGAGTACACTGGTCGTCGCTGCGGCCGTCGCTACCGAAGCTCCGTACAATGCGGACGCTACCGGCAAGACCGATGCATCTTCCGCGATACAAAAGGCGCTTGAGGCTGCGGCGAACAGCGGCGGGGGAACGGTATTCCTTCCCGCGGGGCGGTATCGTATCGAAAAGTCCATCGCAATGCCCGCTGCCGTTACGCTCTGCGGTGAATGGAAAAGACCGGAGCCGGGTGATCCGCTTTCCGGTACGGTTTTGCTTGCCTATGCCGATAAAGGCAATGCGTCGGGCCCGGCGCTCCTGTCACCGCCGAAGCTCGGGCATGCGAATGTCTTCAATATGACGATATACTATCCGGAGCAGAACCCGGCATCACCGGTCGCATATCCATTCTCTATCGACGGTAATGTGGCATACATCCACAACATTACGCTGGTCAACAGCTATCAGGGGATAATGATGAGCGGCTTCAGCGGTTCGAGCGTAGCGAACATTTGCGGCACCGCGCTCTACCGGGGTATTATCCTTCGAAGTTCCACTGAGCTCTGCACCTGCTATAATGTCAGGATAAAGAGCGACTATTGGACGAAACTCCCGGAAGCAAAAATGAGCGATGCCGATGCGGCCCAGGTGCGCTCATTCATGGGAAAGGAACTCATCGGGGTGCAGGTGGGCAAGGTCGACGGCCTTTCGTTCTACAACGGTGATCTTGAGGAGGCGAAGTATCCTGTCATCGTGAAGATGGAGGATTCCGAGCAGAAGGCGATGGTGACGGCCCGAAGCCGGTATGGGTTCGGCGGCGGCATCGGCAAGGTGCGCGGCAGACGAACGGATATCGAGGGCGGATGGTATTTCGGTACGCATTACTTCGATCTCGATAATTATCCAGAGCTTTCTGATAAACGCTATGCGTTCGCGGTGCAGCGTACACCGGCGAAGAGCGGAGCGGCATCCGTGTATCAGGCGTCCGACTACGGCGTTGCCGCCGATGGAAAGACCGGTGAAAGCGCTGCGCTGCAGAAAGCCTTGAACGCGGTGGCTTCTGCGGGCGGAGGGACACTTCTTCTGCCGCGGGGCACTGTACGGCTGAACGCGCCGATCGATATTCCCGCCGGGGTTGAACTGCGCGGGGGATATCTCGGCGCCCCCGTACGCTCGTGGTACATGAAAGTAAGCTCGCTCATCATCGACTTCGACGCGGATACGAAGGACAGCGAGAACGCACGGGCGGCGATAACGATGAAAGAGCGTTCGGGACTGCGCGGCGTCAATATCTGTCATGAGAGAAATCTCTGGGAAACGAACAGCACCGGCGGTCTCGTCATTCATCCGTATCCGTACGCGGTGCGCGGGGCGGGCAAAGGGATATATATCTATGATGTGATAGTGCCCAATGCGTACAACGGCATAGACCTCGGTGCATCCCGATGCGATGATGCGCATATCGTCGGGCTCTGGGGTACGATGTACCGCTGCGGCATACGCGTCGGCGGCGGATCGGAGAATGTGGTGCTTGAGAACATCAGCATCGATATCGGACCGCTTACGCAGGAATACAGACTGATGACACAATTCCCGAAACCTGCGTATCCCGCAGGGGCGGATAAGCGCAGAGTACAGCAGGCATATCTGTCAGAGCATGCGATCAGTTATGTATTCGGTGACTGCCGGGACCTGACGACATTCCATCTGTCGGGTTTCGCGCCGCATCGCTTCATGGAATTCATCGATCAGGGCAAAGGCGGATGTCAGGACGGGAAATTCTGGAGCACTGAATTCGATGTGCCCGCTGTGGAATCCGTCCGCTTCCGTACCGCGGGTGCGAATACGTTCTACGGGATATTCGCCACCGGCGGCGGCAACGGCTACTCGCTTTGGGCGGAATTCGATGATACGTTCACCGGCAGTGTCGATGTATACGGCCTCAATCAGCAGCTGACGTTCAACAACCATGCGGTAAGCGTCGGCCCGGAGAGATTGCGGCTGCATCTTGAACACTCTCTCACCACGGGCAGGCCGGTGACGGCGAGCACCTTCAAGGAAGGATCGGCGCAGTTGAACAGCGATTACAGCAGCGGCATATATTCGACGACCGGTTTCGGCCCCGAGAACGCGCTTGACGGGGATACGCGGACCATGTGGCAGAGCAAGGAGGGGGCGGGGCCGCATCTCCTCACCGTGGAATTGGCAGCGCCCGCGCTTGTAACGCGCTGGCGAACACATAATGCCGGTACGCATATGACGCGGTTTCGCAATACAACGCAGGCGGAGCTCTACGGCAGTGCGGACGGGAAAGAATATTTCAAGATCGCCGAGTTCACGAACAATACGAAGGATTGGGTGGATATTCCCGTGCAATGCGATACGCCGGTGCGTTACGTGCAGCTTAAGGTGATCAAAGGTGTCGATTGGGAATCGATATACAACACGGCATCCATTGCGGCGTTCGATGTGTTCGGTGTGCCTGCGGAGTGAGAACGAACGGCGATCAATTGCTGATCTCGGCATTCAGTTTATACTGAGGTCATGGACCGGTGATCGGAGCGTATCGATGATCAGGACCGCTGCAGGAGCATATATGATGATATCGTTGCGTATACTGGTGCTGGTACTTGCCGCATCCTTTGCGTGCGGGCAGATGACGTTCAGTGTCAGGGACTACGGTGCGAAGGGTAACGGAAAGACCGACGACGGCCCTTCGATAGCGAAAGCGTTCGATGCCGCCCGGGGCAATACCTCCGTGATCGCGTTCGAAAAGGGTGTATATCGCATTGCCGAGACATTGTCGCCGCCGCCGCGAGGCAGATCGCCGCTGCAGCGCTTTTCGTTCTTTCTTTCCGGCATGACCAATTGTACGGTGCGGGGGAACGGCGCGAAGCTTGTGGTGACCGAT
The DNA here is from genome assembly GCA_038043445.1 of Spirochaetota bacterium. Classification (NCBI taxonomy): domain Bacteria; kingdom Pseudomonadati; phylum Spirochaetota; species Spirochaetota bacterium. The sequence continues at coordinate 2,379 of JBBTBY010000127.1, read as the reverse complement.
CCGCAGATGGGTGTGTTCCGTTTCGAGGATTGCTCGAATGTCACGGTGAAGGACCTTGTCATCGATTACGATCCGCTGCCGTACACGCAGGGCACTATCGTCGATATCAGCAAAGAGCAGGCGACATTCGATCTCGAAGTTGACGATGGATATCGAACACCCGACGAATTGACGAACTCGCTCAGCAAAGGTACGGGGTCGGTCATCATTCATCCCGATGGGCGCTTCGTCGGCGGTCAGATCGGCCGTTTCCGATGCCGGGCATGGTCGAACATTTCCGGTCGTGTGTGGCGCGGGTATCTCGGGGCGGGCACATGGTGGAATGCGAATCAGGTCGATAATCCGCTCAACAATCCATTGCTCGCCAAAGGCGGACGATTCTGGTATATGGCGGCATCGTGGGGAAGCATATTCGAATTCCGTCAGTGCTCTGATGTGACGGTGCAGTCGGTGACCGCGTATGCCGGGCATTTTTTCCTCGGCATGACAAGGGGCGCGCGGCTCACGGTGCGGGATTGTACCGTCGATCGGCTGCCGGGTTCGACACGACTGATATCGACGTTCGACGGCATGCATGTCGCAAGCCAGACTCGGGGGCCGATCACTGTCGAGAACAGCCGCTTCGACTGGATACAGGACGATCCGATCAATTGCCACAGCGACGGGCAGTTCATAGCGGACGCCGTCGATGAAAGGACATTGATCGTGCGCTCGCAGTATTCGAATCTGTTCCAGCGCGGGGATACGATTGAGATCGTGAACGCAGGCGTCGGAAAAAAGGGAACGGCGACGGTCGGTGATCTACGGTTCGAGCAGACCAATCGCTGGCCGCCGCTCATCTATACACTGCATCTCGAACGCGGTGTGAGCGGCATCATTGCCCAGTCGAAAGAGACGAACGTGTCGAAAGCGGATTTCATCTATAACCTGTCCGCCTGCGGAAGCCCGCTCATCGTGCGCTCGAATTACATCGCCCATTCATTCAGAACGCTGCCGCATACCGAGGGCGCGGTCATCGAATGGAATACGTATGTGAGCAATCAATCGTCGTACGCGGTGACGATGCATACCGATAAGCCGCAGGCGTATCCTGTGCTTGAAGGGCCGCAGTCAAGGAACATCGTCATCCGCAATAACACGTTCATAGGCAGCATGATCGCGCTCGCATCGTGGACGGAAGGCTACGATGTCCATGACATCATTGTCACGAACAATGTGTTCAGCGGTTCGGCGCAAACGGTGTTCCGATGTTCCCGCGGGAAATATCTGCTGTTCGCTGATAATCGCATCGTGGTGCCGAGCGGCGGAGCGGCGGGCGGTCCGTACTCATTCCTGACGTTCAATGGGGGTAGCGTCGTTGTCGTGTCCAATGTCACCGTCAAAGGGAGCAATGCGTCGCTTGCGTCGGTGATACGGCTGACGAATATGGGTGATACCGATATTGTCATCAACGGGATACGGCTCGATGATGCATCGGTTCCGGTGATAGAGAACAGATGATCGTGAAGGTGTGGTCGTGCGCCGGTTGGTTCGGGTCTTAGAATGAAGCGGAAGGAGAACCTATGCGTGTGTTTCTTGTTCTATTGACAGCATTCACCATGTACGCTCAGGTAAAGACGTTCAGCGTTGCGGATTTTGGCGCGAGAGGGGACGGTATTGCCGATGATGGTCCGGCGATAGCCAAAGCCATGCAAGCAGCACAGGCATACGGCAAGGGGGCTGTCATCCGTTTCGGTACGGGTGTGTATCGCACGGGTAAAACCGCGATCTCCCGCGGTTATGACGAGAGCCCTTCGACGCGTCCCGCTTCCTTCTATGTCCGGGGCGTGACGAATTTCACCATACTCGGCGAGCATGCGAAAGTGATCGAGACCGAGCCAGGTATGGGCGTGTTCTATTTCGAAGAGTGTTCAAACATCGCGCTCGCCGGGCTTACTGTCGATTACGATCCTTTGCCGTTCACACAGGGGACGATAGTCGGATGGAATGCGGATGATGCGACATTCGATCTGACGGTCGATGCCGGCTTCCCGCTCCCGAATTTCCCGCAATTCACCAATGCGACAGTGAAACGAGGGCAGGTCATTTTCGATACGAACGGTACGTATATACAATCAAGGATACCCCATTTCTTCGTCAACAAAGAGTGGCAGCACGTGAGCGGAAATATCTGGCGCGCGACGCTCGGCGGTCCCTGGTACGACAAAAACAGGAATACGGACGCCAATCCGCTGAGAAGCCCGCTCCTGACCACGGGCGCGCGGTTCTGGTTCATGACGAAGACGTTTTCATCAGTGATGACATTTCACGATTGTTATGATGTCCGCGCGGAGAACATGATCGTCCACGCAGGGAGCTTTTTCCTAGGGATGAAGCGCG
>JBBTBY010000126.1 GCA_038043445.1 Spirochaetota bacterium | reverse complement strand
GTCTGGCTAACCATAGCCATTTGCAATTATTTCGCTGCGTTACCACAATAGAAAGCCACACACCGGCGCGGAGCGCCGTTTGACATTCAATTCCCCCGATAGTATATTGTACCTAGGCCTCTGTGGTGTTCGCGATGCGTGAGCAAGTTTGCACCTTAATGAACATTAAAAGGGATCTTTACATCTGATGACTGATGCCGGACTCGCCGAATGTGCTACGCGCGTGCGGTATAGAGCGGGCAGATGTCATCATGCGAGAGCCCACCCTGACTTCGGTCAGGTGCAAACGGACAGGCACACGGCATTGGCGGAGGCCTTTTGTCTGCCCGAAACCGCCCATTACATATCCGCTTTCATTCTTTCCGCTATGGTGAAATCGCTGTCATGTCCCGGATAGAGATGCGTCTCCGGCGGCAATGTGAATAGTTTTTCCTTGATCGACGAGATGATGAGCTCGCCGTCGCCGCCGGGAAAGTCCGTCCTGCCGATGCCGAACGCGAAAAGCGTATCGCCGCAGAATAGAACATCTTCGATGGCATAGCACACCGAACCGGGTGTATGTCCGGGGGTATGCAGGACGGAAAAGGTCATGCTTCCGGCATGTATGACATCGCCGTCCGCTATTTTTTTATCCGCATCCGCGAATGCGATATCGATGCCGAACGCTGATGACAGATTATGCTGTGCGCTCGTGAGCATGATCGCGTCTTTCTCATGGATATATACCGGCGCCGATGCGTATCGCTTTCGGATCGTATCAAGCCCTGCGATATGATCGAAATGTCCGTGCGTGATGAGAATGGCGCTCACCGCACGCGTGCCGACAAGCGAAACGATTATTTCCTCGTCATCGCTCGTGCCGGACGCGGGATCGATCACCACCGCTTCGGTATCGTTCCCGGCGATATAGCAGTTCGTCGCCACCGGGCCGATGGTCGCTATCGCGATAGCTATTCCCATGGCATGTACCTAAACAGTGACGGCGCGCATCGCCGTTTCAATGCCGTGCATGAGATGCGTGACGAATTGAGCGTTCGTATGGTCGAGGTATCGATCATGTATCTTCTCCCGCGCGATATCGATAACAGCGCCGGCGGCAGGGATGACGGCGTAGTCGCGGCGTGAGAGGCGGTCGGAGATGAAGGTGCTTATCTCCTGCGTAATGGAAACGAAATCCGCTTTATCCCGGCTGCCGGAGAACCGCGCGTACAGCCGCGGGATGCGCGCGAGAATGGTGGCCATGGCGTCGTCGATGTAGGCGGCACCGGTGAGCACGCGCAGATAGCACATTATCTCCTGGTGGGCGTTCGCCGCAGTACGTTCCATGACGAATGCAAGGACATCATCGATGATCGTCGCTGGGGCGTCCGTAAGGAGCGTGAGCACTTCCTCGGTGTTCACCGCAAAGAGGCGATGCGAAAGCTGTATGGGTATCGTCCTTCCCGACCCGTGGAACACGGCATGATCGCTCTCGGGGAGGAAGGTGCGCGTCAAGGCAAGGCGGAGCTTTTCCAGCGGTACTTTCCCGCCGTTGATGCGGCGCGGCGTATGCCGTCGTTCGGTGTTGACGACGAACAGATGTTCGACGTTCCTGGTCCGGTTCACGATGGATTTTCGTGCGCCGGGATAGCGTGTGTACTCGTTCGATACCATGGAGACCTCCCCCTTTGCCGATAGAACGGCTGTGATATCCTTTTCCGAAATGATCCCGTCGGAAGAATAGCTCAGCAATATGGTGCGTGCGTCTATCCCATCAATGCAGTCGCGGAACGCGGCGAGGGCCGTTTGCCGATAGCAGTACGCCGAGCGTGTCTTCACCCAGTCGCTGCGTATGGCGCTTTTATTCGTCTTTTTCCCGTCGATGAATATCTGTTTATTGACCGGCGGTTTATCCCAGAGCGCTATGGTATTGAGGAGATGATAATTGCTCCCGTACTGATGCTGATTGTACGGCGGATCGAGATACACGATGTCGTAGTGCGCGCCCGAATGCGAACGGAGAAGGGTTGCGGCATCCTCCTGCGTGACCGTGCCGCGTGCGGCATCGATGAGGGGGAGCGGCTTGAGCGAAACCTCGCCGAGTATCCGGACAAGCGCATCCTTGCCCTTGCCGCCGAAACCGGCATGGAACCCCTTGAATACGCCGGAGGTATTGGCGTGCGTGGCCGCCTCATACACGATGGCAGCGAGGAGATAGTAGAACGCATCCTCGCCGATGGTGCCGAGCGCACGCATCCGTTCAAGTTCCGTGCGCATCGCATCGAGGCGTTTCGCATTGCGGCGCGTATAGAACATCCGCTCGTTGACGATATCCGGGTGTTCGTCGCTCTCAGGCGCGTAATAGGCGGCGAGGTACTCGTCGTCGGGCGGTACTGCCGGCAGTGTGTTGAAATGATGGAGCACGGCGGAAAGCCCGCCGATATGATCGAACAAAAGCGATTCGTCGCCGGCGGAGAGCGTCATGTGCGGACGGTTCATGACATAGGAATAATATTCCCAGTCGTTCGCATGCACGGTGAAGCCCATGGCGCGCGCAAGCCGTGAGACGCTGCCGCTCCCGGAGAAGGGGTCGAGGAATGTGGGCTTTGCGGGGAGCGACGGCAGGAGCGGTGCAATGACGGAGCGTATGAACGGGATGAGCCGGCGCTTATTGCCAATATAGGCGATGAGCGCTTCCTTCAGGAACGGTTCGGCAGTTACAGTATCCATCGTCCACCCTGGGCGAGTTATGTTTACTATGCTACCACAGTCCGGCGCATATTTCAATGAGGTGCCGTGAAAAAAGCGGTGTTTTTCGGCCGTGCGAATGTTGACAAATCACGGTATTTTGCTAGAATGCTTTCGCTACTTATACGAGGAGTCACTTGTGAAATTGGCCCAACGTGCCATGGCGCTCAAGCCGTCAGCAACGCTCGCGATATCCGCCCGTGCGAAGGAATTGGCCGCTGCGGGGAAGGACGTGTTGGATTTCGGCGTCGGGGAACCGGATTTTCCGACACCGCGCCATATCGTCGATGCCACGATAACCGCGCTCAATAATGGACGAACGAAGTATTCGCCCGCAAGCGGAACGCCGGAATTGAAGCAGGCGGTGAGCGGTTACTACAAAAAGAAATACGGGCTCTCCTATTCGGTAAAAGAGATCGTCATCAATGCGGGGGCGAAGCATTCGCTCTACAATATCTTTCAGGCGATCATCGATCCGGGCGATGAGGTGATACTCCCCGCACCGTACTGGGTGAGCTATCCGCCGCAGATAGAGATGGCCGGCGGAACGGTCGTTGTCGTGACCGCCGATGATACCACCGACTTCCGTGTGAGCGCAGCAGAGATAGAGAAGGCGATCACGAAGCGGACGAAAGCGCTCGTGCTCAATTCGCCGTCAAATCCCACCGGGAGCGTGTACACGAAGGAAGAACTTACCGCTATTGCCGATGCATGCGTGTCGCGCGGCGTGTATATCATCTATGATGAGATCTATGAGAACAATATCTACGGGCGACAGCATGTATGCCTTGCGACGCTTTCAGAAAAAGTGCGCGAGCATACGATACTCGTCAACGGCGCATCGAAAAGCTATGCGATGACCGGTTATCGCATCGGGTATATACTCGGGCCGGCCGACCTCATCAGTGCCGTGGGAAATATCCAGAGCCACTCCACATCGAACCCGACGACGTTCTGCATGGACGCAACGGTTGCAGCGATAACCGGCCCCGAGGATGCGGTGAACATGATGCGTGCTGAATTCGAGAAGCGGCGCGATGTGTTCGTCGCCGGGATGCGTACGATACCCGGGGTTACCTGCACGAAGCCCGACGGCGCGTTCTATATACTTCCCAATTTCAAAGGCGTGCTCGGAAAGGCCATCAGCGGAAAGGTATACACGACAACGCAGGAACTTGCAAAGGGAATGCTCGAAGATGAGCTTATCGCCTGCGTGCCGGGCGAGGAATTCGGTGCGCCGGGGTACATACGCTTCTCCTATGCGACATCGATGGCAACGATAGAAAAAGCGATCGCCCGCATACGGGCATGGCTATCAAAATAAGAGGAATGACAATGGCAAAAAAAGCTGATATCTTCGGAATGGGTACCGATACCGTCAAGGATTATGCGGACTTTTTCTCGAAGAACGATGTGACCGAGCTCCATCTTGAGCTCAACGGACTTACCCTTACGATGAAGCGCAATGTCGGCCAGACGGTGCAGACGGTCGTGCATACGCCGGTGACGGCGGCGCCCGCGGCAGCCCCGGCGGCGATACGCGAAGAGGTAAAGCCGGCGGCCCCTGTGGACGATGACAGCAAATATCAGAAGATCGCCTCGCCCATAGTCGGGACCTTCTATGCGGCATCATCGCCCGATACACCGCCCTACGTGAAGGTAGGAGATGTTGTCAATGAGAATACCGTCGTGTGCATCGTCGAAGCGATGAAGATGATGAACGAGCTGAAGGCCGGCGTCAAAGGACGCATACACAAGATATTGATGACGAACGGACAGCCGGTGGCGCAGAACCAGACATTGTTCCTGGTGGATAAGGCTTAAGATATCCGGAGGGGGGTATGATAATGCACAGGTGCTTGCACAAGTGCTTGCACAAGTACCTTTGTGCTTTCGTATTCCTTGCCTGTTCACTTCTTCTGGGGAGCGCTCCCGCTCACCGGACGCTCACCAGGATATTGTCCCGCGGTGAGATAGTCTTCAGTGAATATACGATGTACGCCGAGGGAAAGGCTCAGGCGAAGGTCGATGGTCCGCTCCAGGCGGTACGCATCCGTACGCAGCGAACGGCCGAAGAGACCGCCGCCGCGAATCTTCTCGCCTCAGCATCCGGCATCATCGTTTCCGCCGATACGACCGTGGGCGACCTTGCAGCATCATCCGAGGTCAATCGCCGCATCCTGCGCTCGCTTTCCCGCTATTCGCTCGTATCGGTGAATTTCCTTACGAACGAGGCGGTGTCGGTGCGGCTCAGTGTACCGCTTCTCGGTGCGGACAATCTCATCGCGATCACCCGTGAGAGCACGCTGAACGACGCTCTCGCCCGTACCGGAACGGTCACCCCGAAGACCTATCAGGAAGCTGGCACCAATTTTACCTCGCTTATCATCGATGCACATGATGTGAACGCGGAGTGTGCGCTTCTGCCGGCGATCTATGATACCGCGGGGACGCTCATTTACGGCATTGCCTATGCCGACGGTGCTTCCGTGTCCCGCCATGGGCTTGTGTCATATCTTTCCTCATCCGGGATCGACAATGACTACATCAGTGATATGGAAAAGCTGCGCGAACTGCATGCGCTTGCCCGCGCACTGAAGCCGATACTCCTTGAGCGCGATCTGCGCAAGAAGGAGCGCGCGCTCGAGGTGTTCGACGCATCCGCGGAAAAAACCCGGTGGGCGAAGAGCGTTGCTGAAAGCATTGACCGGACGATGCATATGCGCACCTCGGTGAACAATAAGGCGACCACCATCGACGAGGCTATCCGCCGTGCGACGAAGGACATAGAGAAGCGGCTTAAGGGAACACGCTTCGGCTATGCGCCGTTCTTCGTGACGGCATGGCGCGTTCGCGGCGCGAAGAAATGCGATCTGGTCATCGCCCCGGACGACGGGCGTATCGTCCTCGGCAATAGGACGCTTCTTGCGGCGATGAAAGAATGCCGCGTTGCGATAATAGTGGAATGATCAGGTTATCCTGCTGTCGAGATTGAACACCTGCCCGCTCGCGTTCTTCATGCCGGAGAGGAAGCGAACAAAGCGCGCGATCTCATCGACATCCTGCTCGCGCTTGAGCGCGTTCTCGGCGATCATTGATCTGAACGCAGCATCATCGATCCCTTCATTGATATGCGAGCGGAAGAGCCCCGGCAGCACCGCGTTGATGCGGATATCATGCGCTGCCAGTGCCGCCGCCGTTCCTTTTGCATAACCGATGAGCGCGCCTTTTACCGCCGCGTATACCGCCTGCCCGCGCCCGCCGCGCATTCCCACGAGCGATGCAATGAGCACGATGCTCCCGCCGGAAAGTTCGCCGGTAAGAGCGGTGATGATGCGGTGAAGCGCGAGTACGTAGGTATCCACGGCATCGGCGAATACTGCGGGGGATTGACGCATGATGAGCGCGTCATCGCTCCGTGCGGCATTGAAGATGAGCGCGGCAATGTGTTTCCCGCGAAGCGTATCCGTGAACGAATCGCATGATGTGCGGTCCGCAAGATCGAGCGCCGTTTCGGCGTCATCGTCCGCTGCCGGTGTCCGTCGCGTACGGATGACGTGATACTGATGCGCGAGCTCGCGTGTAAGTGCATGACCAAGGACGCCGCCGGCACCGATGATGACGGCGCTAGGGGTTTCGTTTGCAGACATAGGTGATGAGATAGTGAACGGCGGTGACGATGATGAGCGCGTAGGAAATTCCCGCGAATAGGAAGCCGATGAACGAATATCTTTCCGTAACGCCGCTGATGATGAGGAAGAACGTTATTGCGAGCGCGAACACCGCGAGCTTGCCGAAGATGCTCGGCGGCGGGATAAATCCTTCACGGTTGATGATGCGTGCGGCGAGATAGATGGTGATGATATCCCTGACGAATATGAGGCCGATAAGCCCGAGAAAGACGGGGTCGAGCTTCCGTATGAACGCGAAGGCGATCATGAGCGTTGAGATGCTTATCTTATCGGCGATGGGGTCGAGCACTTTGCCGAGCGAGGAGACCTGATCGAGCGCGCGTGCAAGAAAGCCGTCGAGGAAATCGGTCACCGCCATGAGCACGCAGATGCCGATGACGAACTGCCAGCGGCCGGTGTACATGCAATAAATGGCGAACGGAGTAAGGAGGATGCGCGCAAAGCTCATCCAGTTCGAAACGGTGTTCACCCGGTTCGTCGTCGCTATGTTCTTTACGTTTGACATGATGTGCAGGGTAATAATACCATGGTATACGATTGAGTCAATCGCGGCAAGATCCATATAAGAAAAAAAAGCGACCTCGGGGATCACCGAGGGGGGCAGAGAATACAAGGGGATACAATGCGAGGCTTCGTGATCGGGGATGCTAGAGGTAGCGTTCCATCTGTTTTACTATCATATCGGCGATGCCGATCGATTTTGTTTTCGACATAGTGGTTGCATATTCGTCGTAGAGCATGTCCTCGAAGATGTTCTCGGCCATGCCGCCGTCGATGAACTTTTCCTTGTGCACCGACGCCCGCATGGAGTCGAGCATTTTTTTGACGAATATCGATTCCATCTGTTCCGCGGCGCCCTTGAGGCGTGTCAGTTCGGAGGCTTTGCTGCCAGCGGGAAGCTTGAAGCCGTCATGGTGACGGCGCAGCGCTGCATCGACCTTGTGATTGGCGGATAATTCCATGGCCTGTGCCCGTATTGTGTCTATCATAGCGCCTCCGCGGGGTACAATGTCATTATCGGAGCGTTCTTTGGGGCGGATTATATCTTTTTTGCGCTGTTTTTCTCGTTGACAATTGCATGTTTTCTCCTATAATTACGAACGATTCGGAGCATGCAATGGAAATAACAAAAGAAACAATCGCGAAGGTAGCGAAGCTTTCACGGCTCGAACTTTCCGGCGACGAAGCGGACAAACTCACCGCGCAGGTGAAGGACATCGTCGCCTTCGTGGAAAAGATTAACGAGCTTGATACTGCTGACGTCCCGCCGACCTATCATGCCGTCGATGTGCACAATATACGCCGCGCAGATGCCAATACGCCGTCGCTCCCGACGGATACCGTTTCATCGCTCGCCCCCGAGAGCGAGAACGGCGCCATACTCATTCCGCAGGTCATAGAGTAGGATATGGCAGCGAACGGATATTTCCGCCGTCTTATCATGATGCTCCTCGTGCTTGCGCTCCTCATCGCGGCTGTCATCGCCATTCCCCGCATACGCAAGGCTATCGCATCGAAGAGTGCGCCGCGCACGGCGATATTTACGCTCAAAGAGGATGCCGTTTCGAAATTCCGTCTTATCTACGGCGGGAACGATATTACCGCTGCAAAGATCAGGAACACTTGGCGGATCACCTCGCCGGCGAACTACCCCGCCGACCCGATGGAAGCGCTCGCGAACATAAAGAATTTCAATTCGCTCGCCATACGTGCCTCGATAACGAACCGTGCGCTCGTGGATAGTTACGGCCTTTCGTCGCCGCGCATGCGTTTTTACGTATGGGAAGGGATGCGCGAACATATGCTTGAAGCGGGCGCGCTCGCCTTCGACGGAGAGGGCATCTATGTGCGCGAGGGCGGCGATATGTTCGTCGTTGAGGCGATATTCGTCGAGGCGCTCAAGAAATCGATCGATGATCTCCGCGCGAAGGATTTTCTCGCGATCACCGCGCGTGATGTGATGATGCTCACGGTCGGCGCTATCACCTTCAAGCGGCAGAGCCGTACCAACTGGACATCATCGATGGCGGGCACGCTTGATCTTAACAAGGTGTTCGAGCTCGTGCAGGGTATCGAACAACTGCGTGCAGCGGGATTCACCCCTGACGGCGCACGGGCGGCCGACTATGGAATACCGGAACGCGCGGTGCATGTTCTCATGAAGCTTGAGGACAACACCAAGCGCGAGCTTTACGTTGCGGGCGACGGGAAGGACGCGTTCGCGAAACGCGCCGATGAGGACACCATGTATCGTATCGATGCATCCGTGCGTGATATGCTTCTCAAGCCTGCATCGTACTATCTCGCACCGAGCTCGGGGACGGTCCGATGAAAAAAAAACGGCCGGCGAAGCGCTTTTCTCTCAATTACGCGAACATCATAACGCTCTCCCGCGTCGTGCTCGCGCCGATCATCGCGGGGAGCTTCTTTCTCGATGCCTTCGGGTGGCCGATATTCACCGCACGCATCGTGTCGCTCGTGCTCATCGTCATCGCTGAGCTTACCGATATGTTCGACGGTATGGCGGCCCGCGCGATGAAGAGCGTATCCGACACGGGCAAGGTCTTCGATCCGTTCGCGGACAGTTTCTATCGGTTCAGCATATTCGCCGCGTTCACCGCGCTCGGATATCTCCCGCTGTGGATGCTCCTCGTGTTCTTCTACCGCGATTCGCTCGTGAGCGTCGTGCGTACACTGAGCGGTCTTAAGGGAACGGCAATGGCTGCGCGCATAAGCGGCAAGGTAAAGGCCGTCGTACAGGCGGCGGGCACGTTCATCGTCATTCTTGTCGACCTTGTGCGCTACAATCCCTTCGGCAATATCGCCGATCAGGCGCGTACGTTCATTCCGTATGAAAGCATCATATTCTGGACATTCGCTCTCATCACCGTGTATACCGCGTATTCCGCCGTCGATTATCTTGCCGGTTCCTACAAGGTCTGGGGCAAGGGCTTTCTCAGGCGCTGATACATGGCACGCATTACCCGAACGGACGCATTGGATCTTCTTCGAACACCGATACTCTCGCTCGGACGTATGGCCGATGATGCGAGGCGGAAAGCGACCGACCCGGCTGTCGTGACCTACCATATCGACCGCAATATCAATTATACCGACGTATGCGAATGCGGCTGTTCGTTCTGTTACTATTACCGCGAACGCGGCGGCTATTTTCTCACGGACGATGAGCTTGCCGCACGTACCGGGGAAGCGCGGGAACAGAACGCCGATCAGATACTGCTGCAGGGCGGCATGCGCACGGACATTCCGTTCGAGCGCTATGTAGCGATGATACGCACGCTCGCTGAGCGATTCCCCGACATGCAGATACATGCGTTCTCGCCCCCGGAGATCATCCATTTTTCACGATTGTCAGGGAAAAGTGTGGCCGAAGTACTGAAGGTCTTCATCGATGCCGGCCTCGATTCGCTCCCCGGCGGCGGCGCAGAAATACTCGTCGATGCGGTGCGTGCGCGTGTTTCGCCGAAAAAGTGTACGGCGGATGAATGGATATCCGTCATGCGTACCGCACACACACTCGGCTTGAAAGCGTCCGCGACGATGATGTTCGGTTTCGGGGAAAGCGAGGAGGACCGCATTACGCATATGCTTCGGCTGCGTGAATTGCAGGATGAGACCGATGGCTTCGTCGCGTTCATACCGTGGACGTATCAGGGCGGGAGCCGTACGCTCGCGCCGTCGGCACCGTACAGCGGCGAATCGTATCTTCGCACGCTCGCCCTATCGCGCCTTGTGCTCGATAATATCCCGAACGTCCAGGCATCCTGGCTTACGCAGGGGCTTCATCTCGGACAGATGGCGCTTTTTTTCGGTGCCAACGATATGGGAAGCGTCATGCTGGAAGAGAATGTCGTCCGCGCCGCAGGCACGGCGCATACGACCGATGAGAGAACGCTTCGCGAAGTCATTACGGCGGCAGGATTTACGCCGCGGCTTCGTGATTTTTATTATCATTACAGGGATGATGTACGGGGAATGAACAATGGCCGCTGAAGAACGCGAACGCATCCGAGGCATCTTCAACCGCATCGCTGCGCGCTATGATGTCATGAACCGTATCATGACCTTCGGCATCGACCGCGGATGGCGGCGTTCCCTTGTCCGCGCTGTTCCGCGTACCGCCGCACGCGTGCTCGATATCGCTACCGGAACGGCCGATGTCGCCTGCGCACTGTCTGCAGCAGCAACGGGTGCTCCGGCGATCGTCGGCATCGATAATGCGGAGATAATGCTCGCCGAGGCGCGGCGGAAGATCAAAGCGAAGCATGTCCGGAATATCACGCTCGTACGCGCTGCCGCGGAAAAGATGCCGTTCGCCGCCGGTTCTTTCGATGCCGCGGTCGTCGCTTTCGGCATACGCAACTGTACGGATAATGGCGTGGTGCTTGCCGAGGCTGCGCGGGTGCTCCGGAAAGGCGGCGTTCTTGCCGTGCTTGAATTCTTCCGCCCGGATAATATCTTCACCCGCATCGTACAGGGAACGTATGTTCGCCTGGTCATCCCGCTCGTGGCGCGTTTGCTCGTGCGGGCCGCAGTCGATGCATACCGCTATCTCGGCGATTCCATCGCAGCGTACCTGAGCGTGAAAGAGTTCCGCGTCCTTGCCGAACGCTCGGGATTCCTGCATATACGAACGAAACGTTTTCTTTTCGGCGTGGCCGATCTTACCGTGTTCTCACGAACGGCATCGAAGATAAAAAAGGGAAGAGGTACCACATGACACTGGCTCATATCTGTTTTCGCGTGGCCGATCTTGCCCGGGCCGTCGATTTCTACGTGGAGAAGCTCGGGTTTTCCCATGCTTTCGATTTCAAGCACCCCGACGGGAAGCGATACGGGGTGTATCTCAAGATCAGCGGACGCACGTTCATCGAGCTTTTCGAAAAGGCCGATGTCGCACCGATGACGGACAAGCAGTCGTATGCGCATATCTGTCTTGAGGTGGAGGATATCAACACGGCTGTCGCCTTGCTTCGCGGCAAGGGAGTAACCGTGAGCGACCCGAAACTGGGCCTCGACCAGAGCTGGCAGGCATGGATAAGCGATCCCGACGGCAACCGCATCGAGCTGCACGCGTATACGGAAAAAAGCTGGCAGGCGCCATGGCTTTCGTAGGAAGAACAAGACAGATGGCGTACTGCGCAGCGCTGGCGTGCGCCCTCACGATGAGCATGGCATCGCTTTCGGCGTATGATGCGGCACAATTCACTGCGCGTCTCGCCGCGTACGATCTTTCGTCCGACTACAGCAGCGCGTTCGAGATAATAGCGGAGCGCATCGCTGCCGACGGAGCCTATGACGGGTATGCCGACACTCGGCGATTCATCACGGGCGATGTGCAGGCGAGGACGGCGGTGTCGATCTTCGACCGGTATATACGCGCGGCGGAGCGGACATCGACGGATACCGCGATCCGCGATAATGTCCGGCGATACTATCGGGTGCTCTTCAGCGTATTGACCGATGCCGCACAGTTCACCGGTGCCTGCAGTGCAGCGGAGCTTTTCGCGAAGAGCACATCGTTCGATGAGGGAGTGATAGTACAGCGCATCGGCACATTCTTCGGCAATGGACGATATGATGAATATCTGCGTTTGTATTCGCTCCTCGTGAGCGAAAAGGCACGATCGCCTGAATATCTGAAGGCGGCGAAGGCGGCGATGAACATAGGAAGCAATGCGTTCGCGCTTGCGCTCTATCGTCGCGTCCATACCAATACACCGCCGCCCTCCGATGCGTTCAACATGGGCATCGTGTCCGTACGTGTCGCCGAATACCGCGATGCGCTCACGTATTTCAACGCGGTCAGGGAGCGGCCGCCGTCGTCCCCGGTGTGGTATTATGAGGACATCGCTCGTTTGATGCTCGGCATGGCATCCGCTGGGGGGAAAAGCGCATACACGCCGTATTGCACGGCGATACGCTCTTTCCTGAGCGGTGATTACAGCAATGCCGGCATACAGTATGAAAGGTCATTGAGAGAGCCGCTTCCCGCGGCATGGCATGCCGAGACGCTTCGCATGCTCGATATACTTTCCGACCGCGGCATGGATGATGCTGCGCTGAAGCGGTATGCGCCGTACCTTCGTGCGTCCGTTTCCGAGAACGCCCCGGGGCGTGCGGCGGCACTCCTGTCACTGATGACGGCCGATGCCGTTCCCGAAAGGATACGCCTCATGGCCGCGGCGAACGATATGACCACCGGAACGGCGGCGCTCAGGGGAGCCCTTGCGCGTATAACGCCGAACGGTACGCAGGCGGTACAGGCGAGGATATATCTCATCGCTGTCATGGATGCGCTCCTCGGCAATGATAAAGCGGCACGCGACGGATGTACCGCGTACCTTATCGAAGCGCCGGACGGGCTTTTTTCATTCGAGGCGCGCAACGCCCTTCTGGGCATGAAAAAGGATATGCCGTAATGGGAACGCGTATGGATATGAAAAAACGTGCTGACCACATGGAAGGATATCATCATACCCCGTCGCCGGACGAGCGGTCACTGGGGATTTGGGTGACCATCGCCGGGCATTATGTATCACGCACCCATGCCGTTATTTCCCGGACCATGGACGAATATCAGCTTCTGTACTGCGTTGCCGGGAGCGGTACCGTGCATATCGGTGATGTGTCAGCCGGTATTTCGGCCGGCGATGTTTTTTTTGTGTTCCCGAACATACCCCATACGTACCGCTGCGGTAAAGATGGATGGGATGTCTGGTGGGTGCACTTTTTCGGTCCCTACGCAAAGACGCTCCTGTCATTCGCACGGATCAGCATCGCACGCCCCGTGCTCGCGATCGGCGATAATAAAGCGGTGCGCATCGATATCAGCCGCATCATGCAGCTTATCAGGAAGAAGGGTTTCGATAATGCGCTTACGGCGGCCGTACGCCTCATCGATCTTCTCGTGAAGCTGAAACAGGCGCCGTTCGCCCGCGACATACCGGATGCGGGCATACTCGGTGCCGTCGATTACCGCGCAGCGAGCGTGGGCGAGATCGCCAGGCGCTTCGGCTATTCCAAATATCATTTCATACGCAAGTTCAAGCAGCTGACCGGGATATCTCCCTGGAATTACATCCTGCTTTCGCGCATAAGCCGCGCCAAGGAGCTCCTTGCCGATCACACGCTTTCGGTGCGCGATATCGCCTTTACGCTCAACTTCAGGGACCCGAACTATTTCTCACGTATATTCCACCGCCGTACGGGGCTTTCGCCGCTCGAATTCCGCCGCCGCTACCATGAGGGGTCGATACGATAGGGCGGTGCATACCCTTTCTTTTTTGTCCATGTATGGTATCCTGTATCCCTCTCGGGCTATGAAGCCCCACAAGCGAGGATACACATGTCTGCGGTAGATTCCGTATTAAAGCTCATTTTCGGCGATAAAAGTAAGAACGATATCAAGCGCATCCTGCCCGTTGTCGAGAGGATCAATTCTCACGAAGAGGCGATGAAGGCGCTTTCTGATGAGGCCTTGGGGGCGAAAACGGCCGAATTCCGATCGCGACTGCGCGAAACGCTCGGCACCGATATTGATACGCTCGATCTGTCGAAACCGGAAGAAAAAAAGCGTCTTTCAGCGGCACTGAACGACATTCTCCCGGAAGCGTTCGCCGCCGTGCGCGAGGCATCACGGCGTACCACGGGGATGCGTCACTTCGATATGCAGATGGTCGGCGGCATCGTCCTCCATGAAGGGAAGATCTCCGAGATGCGCACCGGTGAGGGAAAGACGCTTGTCGCAACGCTCCCGGTATATCTCAATGCGCTTACCGGGCTCGGCGTCCATGTGGTCACCGTCAACGATTACCTGGCACGACGCGACGCGGAATGGATGGGACCGATATACACCATGCTCGGGCTTTCCGTCGATGTCATCGACAAGAGCCAGCCGCATTCTCCCGAACGCCGCGCCGCCTACCGCGCGGATATAACCTACGGCACGAACAGCGAATTCGGGTTCGACTATCTCCGCGACAACATGGTCATGCGCGCCGAGGACAAGGTGCAGCGGCCGTACTACTATGCCATCGTCGACGAAGTGGACTCCATCCTCATCGACGAAGCACGCACACCGCTCATCATATCCGGTCCGGCGGAAAAGAATGTCAAGCTCTATTATGAGATAGACAAGATAATCCCCACGCTCAAAGAGGCCCAGGTCGATAACCGCAAGAACGAGGTAGCGGGCTCGGGCGATTATGTCGTCGATGAAAAGGACAAGAACGCATACCTCACCGAACAGGGTGTCGCCACCGTGGAAAAGCTCCTCGGTCTTGAGAACCTCTACGGGAGCCGTTCGGTCGATGTGGTGCATCACGTCAATCAGGCATTGAAGGCGCATAAGCTCTTCAAGCACGATGTGGACTATGTCGTGCAGGACGGACAGGTGCTCATCGTCGATGAGTTCACCGGCCGTATCCTCGAAGGGCGCCGCTACAGCGACGGGCTCCATCAGGCCATCGAGGCGAAGGAGCGTGTGGCGATACAGAACGAATCACAGACGTATGCGACGGTCACCTATCAGAACTATTTCCGCATGTATCACAAACTCTCGGGTATGACGGGCACGGCGGAGACGGAAGCCGAGGAATTCGTCAAGATATACAATCTCGATGTCATCGCCATACCGCCGAACAAGAACGTGATACGCAATGACCTTTCGGACAGGATATACCGCACGCGCAAGGCGAAATTCGATGCGCTTGCGCTTTATATCAAAACGCTTCAGGATGCGGGGAAGCCCGTGCTCGTCGGCACTATTTCCGTTGAGATGAACGAAGCGCTCGCTGCGGTGTTCCGCAGGCAGGGCGTGAAATTCGAGATGCTGAACGCGAAGAACCATGCGCGCGAAGCGAAGATAGTCGCCGTGGCGGGCGAACCCGGATCGGTGACGCTCGCGACGAACATGGCCGGCCGCGGTACGGACATCGTGCTCGGGGGCAATCCCATCGAGAAGGGCATGAGCGAAGTGGAGCAGGTGCTCATCGTGCTCAAGAACCATGCTTTCAAGGAAAAGGACCCGCGGAAGAAAGAAGAGCTTACCAAAAAGATAGCATCGATAGAGACGCACAAGGAAGGCTTCGTGCGCGGCGTCATCGCGGACAAGATCGATGAGGCCGCCGAACTCGCGCGGCGCACGGGGAGCGAGGAGCTTCTTGCGAAACTGGATACCATCGTTGCGATACGCGAGAAGTGCAAGCGCGACAAGGAGATCGTCGTCGCGAACGGCGGACTTCACGTCGTCGGCAGCGAACGGCACGAGGCGCGGCGCATCGATAATCAATTGCGCGGACGAAGCGGGCGTCAGGGCGACCCCGGTCTTTCGGCATTCTACATATCGCTTGAGGACGATCTCATGCGCCTCTTCGGGAGCGAGCGCATCGCCAAGATGATGATAGCAATGGGCATGAAGGAAGAAGAGGAACTTGAGCACCCGTGGATGAACTCATCGATAGAACGTGCGCAGCGCAAAGTGGAAGGGCGCAACTTCGATATACGCAAACATCTCCTCGAGTATGACGATGTGATGAATCAGCAGCGCATCTCTATCTATGCCGAGCGCAACAATATCCTTTTTTCGGAATCGATACGCCCGCGCGTTGAAGAGATCATGGAAGAGGTCATCGAGTCATCGCTTGAGGAAGTGTGCCCGGCGAGCGAACGGGGCAGATGGGACAAGGATGCGCTGCGCCGCTGGCTTGAGACCGCGTACAATATGAAACTTGATGAAGCGGTGATAGACGATCTTTTCGCGAATGACCATGAGCACATGCTTGCCGCGCTCAAGGAACGTATGCGCGCTCACTACGATGCCAAGGTCAACGAGGTCAATCCAAAATTCTTCGCCATGGCAGAGCGCCATATCTTCCTTCAGATACTCGACAATCGCTGGAAGGAGCATCTCTTCATGATGGACAGCCTGCGTGAGGGTATCGGGCTGCGGGGATATGCCGAGCGCAACCCGCTCACCGAATACAAGCTCGAGGGCTTCCGCATGTTCGCCGCCATGGTGGGGTCCATGAAGCGTGAGCTCGCAGAGATACTTTTCCATGTGCGCATATCCGCCGAGCAGTTCGCCGACGATACACCGGAATCCGCGCTTGCCGGCGGCGTGGAATCAAAATCGGAAGTGCGCTCGTTCGATGCGCTCCGCTCATCCCCCGATGCACCCCCCGCCGTCGGCCCGCAGCCGTCGCCCGCCCAGGGCGCCGTGCGTAATCAGGCGGTGGCGGGACGAAAGATAGGACGCAATGAACCGTGCCCCTGCGGCAGCGGCAAGAAATACAAGCTCTGTCACGGCCGCGATGCATAGCAGAGAACGATGCCATGCCGATTAAACTTTCAGCACTCTGCGCCTTCGGCATCGAAGCGGTGCTCGCACGGGAATTATCAGCGCTTGGTTTTGAAAGCACATCCGAGAACGGCCGCTTGACGGTTTCGGGCGAGTGGACCGATATCCCGAAGCTCAATATGCATCTGCGCACCGCCGAGCGCGTTGTCGTGGAGCTTGCGACATTCCCCGCCCCGGATTTCGATGCGCTGTTCGAGGGAACGCTCTCTGTCAATTGGCCGGATATCCTACCTGAGAATGCTGTCATGCATGTCATTGGGAGATCGCATAATTCGAAGCTGCACGGCGTACCCGCCTGTCAGGGTATGGTCAAGAAAGCGATGATCACCTCGATGCAGAAGAGATATAAACGCGAGCGTTTTCCCGAGGATGGACCGCTCTATCGCGTAGAGATAGCGATACGCAACGATATCGCTTCCCTTACGCTCGATACCACCGGCGATGGGCTTCATGCGCGCGGGTATCGCGCCGAGGCCTTGGAAGCGCCGATAAAGGAAACGCTTGCGAGCGCGCTCATCCTGCTTTCCAATTGGCGGCCACCGCGGCCCTTCGCCGATCCGCTCTGCGGTTCGGGCACCATCGCCATCGAGGCGGCGCTCATCGCACGGAATATCGCCCCCGGGATGAAACGGCGCTTTTCAGCGGACCGCTGGCCCATCATCGATGCGCGCGAGTGGGGGCGCACACGCGAAGAGGCGCTTTCACGCGTTACCGCGTACAACGGAATCATCCATGGGTCGGATATCGACGAGAACGCGGTCACACTTTCCGCGGCGAACGCGGCGCGTGCCGGCGTTGCAGAGAACATACGGTTCGCGCGGCGAAGCATCCATCATTTCAAGCCCGAAGAGATGGACGGCGTCATCGTCACCAATCCGCCGTACGGCGAGCGAGTGGGGGAAGAGGCGGATGTCGAAGCGCTCTATCGCGCCATGGGAGAGTCGTTCCGAGCGCTCAACCACTGGTCGTATTTCATCATCACATCGCATGAGCGTTTCGAGCATCTTTTCGGTGAACGTGCAAAGCGGAACCGGAAGCTTTATAACGGTGCGATAAAATGCTACTATTACCAGTACCCGAGGAAGAAACCCATAGCGGTGGGCAGCGGCGAGCACTTGACGTAATATTCAATCATTGTTATGCTTTCAGCATAAGAAGTGCCTATGAGCTATTTTTCAAAAAGCCGAAAGCGAACGAGGATACTGGAAGCCCTCGAGAAGAAGCGCGTCGTCCGCGCCGGATTCCGGTTCCCGTTGGGCATTTATCCCGAGGATAATTATCTGCCCGATGAGGGCTATACGGTGGAAGCAGCACCCTCCACCGTCGACGGCATGTTCGGCGACCGATTAAGCTATGCGGCGGCCGTAAGCGCCGAAAAGACACGTGCGCTCATGGATGAGTCGGTCGGATTGTTCCGGGAAGAGGCGTGCGTCATCATCGAGCGATGGTCGGAGGACGTCAATCGCGACAAGGATGTCTTCATAAGCCGCGAGATACCGCTTGAGCGCATACGGCGTGTGTTCGATCACTATGATTCGCTCTGGATGGAATGCGGTTTCGTCAGTTTCGGTCTTATCGACTACGAGACAGGACTTGAACTCCTGCTCAACGATCACAAGGTCATCGAGCTTTTCGCGCCCTATTCGTATACGGAGCGCATCGAAGCGATGTTCTCCGAAGCGGCCATCCCGTTCAATAAGGAAATGACGTTCAGCTATAATTATGATCACTGGCATTCATCGCTTGCCGGGCTTGTCCATGAGGTCAAGGATGACGAGAATACCGAATACGATTTCGATTACTACGATATCATAAACGACCTGAAGATACCCCTCGGGCTTGAAATGGCATATGGGGACGAGGAAGAGATAACGATAAAGCCGCGCTGGTGGTATATCGTTGCCAAGGGCGTGACCAAGAGCGGACTGAAGGATTTCGTCCAGTCGTATTATCTCGTCGCGGAAACGGAAGAGGAAATGGAGACCTATATCTCCGATGAAATGGACGCCCGCGGTGTAACGAGCTATTACCTCTATGACAGCTGTAATGTCAATCCCGGCACCGTCGATATCGATGAGAATTTCACGTCGATACGATGCGCGGATTTTTCCAAGGCGATACCCGGCATATGGGCGGCGAGCGAGATCATGCTCATGCCGCGAAGCAAAAAGCGCATGGTCTGACGGGCCGTGGGAAAAGCGCTCATTCCCCGCAGCATCGACCCGCGTACGATCACACAGCTTGCTCTCGGTACGGACAGACGTATCGATGCGCTGTACGGCTCGCTTCGTGTCGATAATCCCAACGGTTTTACGTTCGAGACGACCCGGCGCATGGAACTGGTGGCGCAATCGGGAAAAGAGGTCGACATATCGATACCGCGTTCACAACGTATTGCCCTGCCGAAAAAAAAGCGTCTTTCTGAGAACATGCTGTCCGTTGAGCCGATCGGGAAGCGGCTTGATGCGCTGCGCTATATTACGCTCCGCGCCGGATGGAATCAGACCGATGAGGACCTTCAACGCATCGTCCGTCTCGATCCGAAGAGCACGTTCATCGCATACCTGTCAGCCGGCGGAAGCCGCGTACCGGTCGGGAGCGGCGTGAGCGCCCCGCTCGGCGAGCACAATGCATGGATAGGCCTTGTCGCTGTGGTCCCGGAATTGCGGCGCTACGGCATTGCCAACGAGATAATGATTTCGTGCCTGATGCGTGCGCTTGCGGATAAGCGCATCATCAACGGCCTCGATGCGACGCCGCTCGGTCATACGGTGTACGGTGCGCTCGGGTATGAGGATTCCTATCGCCTCTGGCGTTCATCGGTATCGACGGAGACGTATGCGGACGCCCCGCTCGACGAGCGTGTCCGTCCGATGACCGTGCGCGATATGCCCGACATTGTCGCGTATGACGCCGCACGTTTCCTCGAGCGGCGCGCGATACTGCATGCGCTTATGCGCGATGCCCTTGCCGCGTTCGCTGCACGCTCGAATGGACGTATCAGCGGATATGTGCTGGCACGGCCCGGACGCATGGCACCGTTCATCGGTCCGCTCTTTGCTGACGATATCGAGACGGCCCGCACGCTCGCGTCCGCCTGCGCACAGAAACTTCATGCGATGGGTCATCGCGATGCGTTCATCGATACGCCGGAGGCGGCATTCGAGGAGGTCGCTGCATCGCCGACGGCTGAACCGGAAAAACCGCGCCGGCATCGCATCTTTCCCGGGCTGACACCGCTTCGAAGCTTCATGCGCATGTACCATCTTGTGAGCGATGAGAAGGCGCATTCGCTCCTTGCCGCATACTGCGAAAAAGAAAGCCTTTCATTGTCGTCACCGCGTGCCCGCCGTATGGCAGACATGCTTTACCGCGGTGTGCTGAACTATTCCGTGACAAAAGCGTTCGTTGAGCATGAGCGGACGGCATTGCTTCCGCATATCGGGGCTATCTCCGGTGCCGAGAAAGGATGAATGATATCCGTGGAAGGCTGGATCTCGTGTCCCGCCCCGCCATTCTCTTGACCATACTCATCCGAAATGGTATAGTATGCGTATGAAAAACATACTGTTCCTATTGATCGCTTCCACCGTACTGTTCTCACAAATGGGCGATGGCGGCGCATTCGACCGCGATGCGGAGGTGACACTGCGTTCCGTGCAGGATGCCTCCGTAACGATACGGGTAACAACGCCGCGGCTCTCGCATGCGTTCATCGCATCGAAGATCTCCCTGCCGATAGCGTTCAGCGCGCCTGCCGGTTCACGGCTGCTGGTGGTGAAGGTCGTGCCCCCGTCGGGAACGAAAAAAGAGGATGATATCATCCTTAACGGTGCGGGTGATTTTACCGTGCATATTGACGGCGGCGTTGCGGGCATGAACGCCATCGATGTCCGTTACCAGCTCTGCCTGGACGATGCCGGCGTCTGCCTGAGCCCGAAGACGAAAACGGTATCGTTCCCGTTATCCGCTCCGGCAAAGTCCACGGTGCCGAAGGCGGATATCTTCGAATCGCTCGCGACATCGATAGAAGGTACGAACGTAGCGTTCGCGCTCTTCCTCTGTTTCATAGCCGGTATCGCATCGTTCCTCCTGCCGTGCGTGTACCCGCTCATACCGATCACCGTAAGCTTTCTCGGTACGCGGGGCGAGAAGAAGGGATCGTTCGCCGGTGCGGCGTTGTTCGGCCTCGGCATAGTCGTGACGTATACGGCCCTCGGCATAGCGGTGTCGCTGTTAGGCCGCGTGCGCAATGTGCAGTTCGGCTCCATAGCATATCACCCCGTCGTGCTCATCCCGCTTGTGCTCTTCTTCATCTATTTCGCCTTCTCCATGCTCAATTTCTATGAATTCAAAGTACCCGGCTTTCTCACGAAAGTGAAGGACGATGCCTATCAGAAAGGCAATTCATTCGCAGGTAAGTTCTTCATGGGAGCGGTCACCGGTCTTGTCGCATCTCCCTGTGTAGGACCCGTCGTCGCCACCATACTCGGCGTGAGCCTTACGCAGCCGCAGTACGGGTATCTGTACATGTTCTTCTACGCACTCGGCTTCGCATCGGTGCTGGTCGTGCTCGGCACGTTCTCCTCGCTCCTCGGCAAGCTCCCCAAGTCCGGCGGTTGGATGGATATAGTGAAATACGTATTCGCCCTTCTCATGCTCGGCTTCACCGCGTATTATCTCAATCTGCTTCTGGTGATACTCGGCGTGAGAACGTCGTCGGTATACATCACCGTTGCCGTGTTCGCCCTTGTCGCGATTGTCCTTACCGCTGTCACGTATCGATCGCTTGACGAATACCTCAAAGGCGATCGGATCAAATCGCTCGGGGTGCTCCTGCTTTTCCTGGCCGGGCTTACCCTGCATCAGGCGGCACGGAATGAATTTCTCGGCCGAGCGACACCGGTCATTGAGGAGACGAAGGCGCTCAGTTTCGATGAAGCGCTGCAGACGGCGAAAGCGGAAAAGAAGCTCGTGTTCATCGATTTCTATACGAGCTGGTGCGAGAACTGCGAAGTGCTTTCGCGTACGATACTCATGAAGCCGCCGGTGAAGAACCTTCTCGCCCGGAAGTTCGTCGTGCTCAAGATCGATGCCGACAAGGAACCGTGGCTGCGCGACCGTTACGGGGTCAAGTACTATCCGTGGATAACGGTCGTGGATGGTGCGGGAACGCTGGTATATGAACGCAATCGTTTCGGCATATTCGATAAGGCTCTTGCAGAAGCCATGCATGCGGAGCTGATGACAGCGCTGTCTAACGCTGTGCAGAAATAGATATATTTTTTGCGGGATAATATATTGACATCAGACGTCTGATGTCTTAGCTTGAGTGCATGATCCAAGGTGCTCAAACTGTTTCCCGCCGCTACGAGTTAGTGAAAAAATATGTCCGCGGCCAGATCGCTGCAGGAAAATACCCTGACGGCAGGATAGAGTCCGAGGGCAAGCTTGTAGAGGTGCTCGGTGTATCGCGCTCCACCGTACGCGAGGGGCTGAGCGAACTTGAATACGAAGGCGTCATCGATATCGTTCATGGAAAAGGGACCTTTGTCTGTACGGCCCAGACACGGATAAAGACCGTGTCCTATGTATTCTCCCGCGTCGAAAGCGAATCCTACGATAACCCGTACTACGGGGGCGTTTTTGCCGGCGTCGAGGAAGAAGCAAAGCGCATCGGTGCTGCGATAGAATACCGGTCCTACGGGCGAAAGGAACTTCTCGCCGGCGCGGCCGATTCTCATCGGTTCGAGAACCCCACCGTACTGGTGAGCTATTTTCCGCGGGCCGTCATCGAACGTGCTATCGCGAGCGGCGTGCCGTTCGCCGCAGTGGATAATCTGCACGAGGGGCTCTCATTCCCGACCGTCGTCAGCGAGGGCGTTGCAGCGGCATACGAAGCCGTATCGCATCTCATCTCCCTCGGGCATAGAAAGATCGCTCATGTCACCGGCAATATGATGGAATACAGCGGCAAAGAGCGTCTTCTGGGTTATAAGAAAGCGCTTGCGGCGGCGGGTATTGCCATCGATGCGGCGCTCATCATCGAAGGAGATTTTACCTGGGACGCGGGTTACCGCGCGGGCGAAGAACTCGCGGCGCGGAAGAGCGAATTCACTGCAGCGTATTTCGCCGGGGATACCATGGCGATCGCTGCCATGCAGTATTTGATGAAGCAAGGCGTGCGCGTTCCCGAGGACGTAAGCATTGTCGGCACCGACGATATCCCTGCCGCTTCGCAGCCGATGTATTCGCTCACCACGATGCGCCTTGATACGTGCGCCATGGGAAGAAGCGCAATGTCGCTCCTTGCCGATCAATGCGCAGGGAAGCGGGAGGCACCGGTGATGCGTGTTCCGCGATCGCTTATCGTACGCTCATCGGCAATGAGTATTGGATAACAAAGGAGTCTTTATGAAACAGATCATCGTTCTCTTTGCAGCGGTGAACCTTTCCGCGGCACCGGTGCTTGTAAGCGGCGTCGATATATCGAAATGGCGCGGTTTCAATCTCACGGAGCAGTATACGGCGGGGAAGGAAAAGCCGTTCCTCGAAAGCGATCTCAAGCTTATGTCCGAGCTCGGCTTCAATTTCGTGCGGCTTCCGGTCGACTACCGCATCTATGATGATGTGAATGCTCCGCGAAGCTATAAAGAAGATAAGCTCACGCTCATCGATGAGGCGGTCGCATTCGGTGAGAAGTACAAGATACACGTCTGTATCAATCTGCACAAAGCGCCGGGCTACTGCATCAACCCTACGAAAGGGCTCAATGACGAACTATGGACGAACACGGTCACGCAGGAGTATTTCATCGACTATTGGGTGATGTTCGCGAAGCGATACAGGCATCTTTCTGCGGAGCGCGTGAGCTTCAATCTTCTCAACGAGCCGGCGCGCACAACGCCGGAGCAGTTCCTTCCTCTCATGCAGCGTGTCGTTAAAGCGATACACGATGTCGATCCCAAACGCATCATAGTCATGGACGCGTTCAATGTCGGTGCTGTGCCTATGGCCGAGCTCTACCAGATGCCGGGTGTGGTCACCGCGATACGCGGTTATGCGCCGGGCGTGCTTACGCATTACAAGGCTGAATGGTCAAAGGGTTCGGATAAGTACCCGGTACCGGGATGGCCGGTGTCGTGCAGGATCGGCGCATTTCTCTATCCGCCGGAAAAGACCGACGTGCCCAACGGTCCCGCTGTGATACGGGGAAAATTTCCCGCCGGTACGAAGGTCGCCATCAATGTTGCGCAGGTGTCGATGAAGGCGCATCTGACCATCAAAGCGGATGAAGCAATCATATTCGATACGATACTCGAACCGAAGGATGGTCCGGGGGACTGGAAGGAAGTGATATACAAGAAGGAATACGACCGCTATCAGAATAGATATGATAAGGAATATTTCGCCGAAGTGAAAAAAGATGCGGCAGTCCTTACGTTCAATAATGCGGAGGGTGACTGGCTGAAAATGAACGGCATTCGTCTCTCGTTCCCGGATGGGAGATCCTTGTCTATCGCGGCTGAGCCGGCGTGGGGAAAAAAGCATGAAGCATACCGGATCGATGAGGGGGCCTTCACGTATGACGGGTTTGACGGTGAATACCCGGTCAAGAATTTCCTTGCGCCGTGGAAAACGGCGATTGCCAACGGAGCGAAGATATTCGTAGGAGAGATGGGTGCGTACAAGTACACGCCGCATGATGTAACGCTTCGGTGGATGGAGACGTGTCACCGCGAATACAAGTCGATGAATATCGGCTGGGCGTACTGGAGCTTTCGTGACTCCTTCGGGCCGATCAACAGCGGACGAAAGGATGTTCAGTACGAGGAGAAGGACGGGCTGAAGATCGACCGGAAGATGCTCGACGTGATGCTTCGCTATCTGAGATACTGAATCGGAGTGACCAATGGAACCGTACATGCGTGCGTTCGTGATCTCTGCCATCATATGCGTCGTGTCCGCTGCATGGCTCTGGACACTTGATGGCGTCAGCATTCTGCCGCACGGCGAGATACGTTTTGAGGACATCTCGCTGCGCACCCTTGTGTTCGAGCCTGGGTATAAGGGCACCTATCAGGATGCATCGTCCGTGACAGCGGCGGCAGGATATCCGAAGAATGAGAGTACATCATTTGAACTGAAGGCTGCCGTGAAGCTCCGCAGCTCCGGGAAAACGCTTGTGCTCATACAGAACGCAAAACGGCACGGCAATGGGTATCACATGACATATCTGTTTGAGAACCCTGACGCAGCTGAATTCGCCACCGACCATACGCTCGTGGTGAACATGCCGATAGCGTCCTCAAAAGGCCGCACGCTTGTTTTTGATGACAAGAAGGCAGTACTCCCTGCGGAGTTCGGCGGCAAGTATGCATTAGAACCGCGCACGGTTTCGCGCATCGTGATACCGCTCGCTCGCGGTTCCGTGATACTTACCGGAAAGCTTGCCGTGCATATTCAGGACATGCGCGTATTCAAAGGAGATTCATTCGAGCTTAAGATCAATTACAACACGAGAGGTTCGGGGCTTTCGTATATGCTGTACGCTGTATCCGAAGGAGCTCCGCTTCCGAACACTGACATGCCGCCGCCGTTCATTATAGCGACCGTACCGGTGCGGTCCCCCTATGCGATGAAGAGTGTTCCCGCAGTATCGATCGCCTCGGTGAGCGAAGCGAGACAGCATGCCCGTGTTGATATACGGCTCTCGCTCTCCGCTGCGTTCGAGAACCCGTTCGATCCCGATGAGATCGATGTCCGTGCAAAGTTCACCGCACCTTCCGGCAAGACCACAGTGCTCCCCGCATTCTTTCATCAGCCGTACACCGCAGAGGAAAAGCCGGACGGGTCGCCCTCTTTTGCGCTCCGCTTCCTCCCGACAGAGGCCGGCCGACACACGGTAAGCGTGCGCATGCGCGATGCATCCGGTTCGGCCGAAAGTGCCGCTTTCGCGTTCACGGTATCGCCCGGGATTTCAAAGGGGTTCGTGCGTGCAGCCGCGAACAAGAAATATTTCCGATTCGATGACGGAACATCATATTTCCCCGTCGGTCATAATGTATGCTGGTCGAAGTCTGCGGCCGATTATGTGAACTATTTCTCGAAGATGTCGGCTGCCGGGGAGAATTATTCCCGGATATGGATAGGGCCGTTCACGATATTCACGCTCGAACGCATCCCTGCAGGCGACGCTGATTATGCGGGCCTCACCCGTTTTGACCTGCGCAATGCCTCGCGTTTCGATGCCGTGCTTGCGAATGCCGAGGAGAAAGGTATCTTTCTCATGTACTGCATCGAATCGTTCAACAGCTTTTTAAGTGCTGGCGGGCAAAGCATGTGGCATAAGTGCCCGTATAATGTCGAGTTCGGCGGGCCGTGCGCAAAAGCGGGAACGTTCTTTACTGACGCCGATGCAAAAAAAGCGTTCAAGAAACGCCTGCGCTACATCGTGGCGCGGTACGCATACGCACAGAACATCATGTGCTGGCAGCTGTTCAATGAAGTGCAGCAGACGGACAATTACTCGAGCAGCGAGAACGCAGCATGGCATGCGGAAATGGCCGGCTATCTGAAATCGATCGATCCGTACATGCATCTCGTCTCAACAAGCACCGGTAATACGGAAGGGGATGAAGCGCTCGATTCCCTTCCCGGCATGGATTTCACGGTATCGCATAACTACGGTGCGGGCGATGCCGCCGTGCTCATACAGAGCTATTCGCTCGAGAAACCGGTGCGTTACGGGAAGCCGCATTTCTTCGGGGAGTTCGGCGCGGACGTTCGCGGCAACGCCGATACGCTCGATACTGAGGCCATCAATCTGCATAACGGCATATACGCATCAGCATTCTCGCTTGGCGCAGGGACCGGCATGCTCTGGTGGTGGGATAATTACATAGAACCGCAGAACCTGTACCGCATCTTCACGCCGCTTGCTCAATTCGTGAAGGATATACCGTTCGCGCACATGGACATGAAACCTGCGCTGGTATCACTGCTGGCCGGGTCGGCACCGACGCTTGATGCGGTCATGCTCGAAGGTAAATACGGCGAATGGAAGGAACACCCTGCGAACAGGCCGATAACGGCTTTTGTATCGAAGGATGGGCTCGTGACCGGTGCCGATGATCTTGCCCGCGTCATGCACGGTATTCGCAACCACGCAAAGCTCAATAACCCGGTAACGTTCACGGTTGACTACCTCAAGGACGGCAAATTCAGCGCTGTTATTGCCGGCGTATCTGACTACGGCGGTGCAAAGCTTGTTATCGTTCTCGACGGAAAAAAGGTGCTCGAAAAAGATCTCATCGATGACAATGAATCGCGTACCGGCACCATGCGTCAGTACAGCGGGGCGTATACGATCGATATCCCTCAGGGAAAACATACGGTCACCGTTGATAATCAGGGCAATGACTGGATGGAGATATCGTACCGATTCGATATGCCGTCGTTCAAACCGCCGCTCCATATCTTCGCGCTCGCGGATACAGGCGCAAAGGGTCTGTGCGCCATGGCCTGGTTCAAACATAAGGTGAACACCTATGCTCTTCGTGTCGCCGCAAAGGCGCCGCTTGAAACGATACAGGGTGCATCCTTCGTGATACAAGGGCTCTCCGACGCCTCCTATCGCATCGAGTGGTGGGATACATATAAAGGTGGAGTACAGTCTTCGGCAACTGCCGTCTCGCGCGGCGGATCGCTCACCGCGGCGATCCCGCCGGTGGAGAAGGATATCGCGTGCAAGATCTATAAGCAATGAAAGGAGCAGTCATGAAACGTCTTACGTTGCCAGTCGGGAGCGGAACGCTCATCATCTCCGGTTCATGCACCGCTTCGGTGCATGATAACCCGACGATAAAAAAGTGAGGCAAAGAATACCATGAAACACTGTATCCCCGCTTATACTCTGATGACCCTCATTGCCGTGTCGTGCACACGGCCCGTCGGCAAAGAATTCCAGCACGATGCCTCATCGGCCGCGATGACCGACATCCCCCGCGTGCGCGCCGAATGCCGCGAGATACTCGAGAAGAACATCATACCGTTCTGGTATCCGTCGACGATCGATGCGGTGAACGGCGGATACAATCTTAATCACGATATCAACAGCGTGTTCAAAGGCCTCGGGTCGAATG
This sequence comes from Spirochaetota bacterium, assembly GCA_038043445.1. Lineage (NCBI taxonomy): Bacteria > Pseudomonadati > Spirochaetota > Spirochaetota bacterium. The sequence continues at coordinate 3,304 of JBBTBY010000126.1, read as the reverse complement.
CCGGCTACAGCAGCAACCGCTTCCTCGTCACGCAGAGCCGTATGGTGTGGTTCTTCGTCCGCCTTGTGCGCGCCGGCTACGATCGTGAAAAATATCTTCCCGCAGCGAAACACGGATACCGCTATCTCAAAGATACGATGCAGGATAAGAAGAACGGCGGGTTCTACTGGGGTGTAAGCCCGTCGGGCAAGGCGATACAGCCGAACAAGCACATGTACGGCCAGGGATTCGCCGTCTATGCCCTCTCGGAATACGCGCTTGCATCGAAGGACCCGGAGGCGAAGGCATTTGCGTTACAGACGTTCCGTCTCCTCGACGCAAAGGCGCATGATGCGGTGAACGGCGGCTATACGGAATACTTCACGCCTGAATGGGCGCCCATCGAGGGAACGAACGTAAAGAACTACCTCGGCGTTCCCAACGGGCTGAAGCTCATGAACACGCATCTGCATCTCATGGAGCCGTTCACGCTTCTCTATCGGCTTACCGGCGATGCGCTCGTCAGGGAACGGCTCACCGAACTCGTCATGATACAATCGTCATCGGTAATGCGCAAAAGGATCGGCGCGTGCACGGATAAATACGATGCGAACTGGACGCCGGTCGATAACAGCAATTACGATCGCGTATCGTACGGTCATGACCTTGAGAACATCTGGCTTCTCGCCGAGGCGTGCGATGCGCTCGGCATACCGAACGCGGTGCTCATGGACGGCTATCGAGCCATGTTCGAGTATGCGCTCCGCTACGGATACGACAGCGTCAACGGCGGATTCTATGATTCGGGTAAATTCAATATGCCGGCGGATAAGATACAGAAGACCTGGTGGGTACAGGCGGAATGTATGTACAGCGCTTTATCGATGTATGCAATGACAAAGGAGCGGACGTATCTCGATACGTTCTACGGCACGCTCGGCTGGGTAACGAACCACCAGATAGACTGGAAGAACGGCGAATGGTTCTCTGATGTCTGGCCAGATACGGTGAAGGGCAGGAACGGTATTACGAACCGGGGATTCATCCGTGTCGGAGGCAAGGCGAGCGCATGGAAAGCGGCGTATCACAACGGCAGGGCCATCATACAGGTGCTGGAACTTCTTGACCGGCTTGAGCGTCCGTGAACGCCGTCATCCGTCGATGGCGGGGCCGTTCGTGGTGTCGTCGATAAGCATCGAGTAATATTTTGTCAGGGCAGTGAACCTGCGTTCTGTTAGAAGATTTAATACGGGTTTACCGAGCCTTCGGACCTGGATGCGGTAGAACGGCTGACCGGTAAGATGGAAGTACGTGATAGAGAATGAAAGCGGGCGTATGCGTTCGAAATCCGGCGGCTTGTACAGCTCCGCAAGGGTGTTCTTCTTTTTTTCGTGTTTCAGTACGTCGTGTTCTTTTATCGCCTCAGCGAAAGTGTTTTCACCCCGCCAACGGCGGAAATAGCGTTCCGCATTGCCGCGCGCCGCGAGAAGCCTCTCTGCGACCGCTTCCTTATCGAGATAATACGGCGTTTCAAGCCCATCGATCTTCCTGAGCTCCTGAAAGAAGAGGAGCCGCGCATTCTCTTCACGGTACTCGGTCATGCCGTTCCGTGTGTGCAGGAATCGCACCGCTTCCTGATAATCATCCTCGAGGCGGAGGAATTCCTCGATGCGGCTGTTCCCCGCATGATCGGGATGCGTACTCATCACGAGTGAGCGATAGGCGTCTTTCAGTCCGGCATGGTCGGCGATGCTGCCGTTGTCGATAAGCGCTATGAAGCGATTGTCACTCATATGCCCCGCTTGTCAGCGTATCTGTTCGTACAATGACGCCATGCCGTAATAAAAAAGGCGATGCACGGTGATCAGGCCTACCGGCGTGTTCACCCGCCCGATCTTTTCCCCATCGTAGCAGATGATGACGATTCTGTCACGGATTCGCGATGCGGGAAACGTGTTCGACAGGATAGAAACGAACGATAGAGCGTCGAGCGCATCTTTTTCCGGGAATGAAATTCTTACTTCCTGATGATCGGTCAGCGGCAGGCGTTTTCCGTTGATACGAAGCTCCCTCCCCGCGACGATCTCAGACTGTCCGAACATATATTCAGCGAGAGCAAGCCAGAGCGATCGTACGATATGTCCGTTATATTGCTCGATCGCGGGCAGATATTCAGGGTTTCCGCGGTAATCGACGAAACCGTAGGTTTGGCACACTGCGGCATGCTCGGGCAGCGGGAGCCAACCGCTTCTCCCTTCGATGATAGTATGTACATGACCTTGGATATTCGTGTATATCGCTTTGCGGTCAAAGGGATTGGGTTTCTTTTCTCCGGTATTCACCGCCGCCTGCAGGAATGTCGGAACGGCTTTCATTTCTTTCGCAAGCGCGGCATCAGTATCGGCATTCCCGGGAAGATCAAGGAAGAACTTCACAACAACAGCTTTTGGAGATGCGGCACGCAGATTCCGCATTGCCGTGACGAACGGCGTCCTGTTCGAGAACGGAACATCACCGATAGCAGCTATCGTCCGTGCATCGACAGCAACAATGGCGAACGGTGAATAAGCGCCGATAACAGGAATTGATGTGAGGATGAAAAGAAGAGAAATGAATGGTACATTCCTTTTTTTAACGCCCATGCCTTTCATTATGCCAAGTATACCAGCCATCTGATTCATGTCAAATCAAACTGCGTCTCGCCGAGATCCTCGATGGCATAACCCCTATCCTCGTCAAATAATTTTTTCTCACCCCAGTTATTCTTTCGACTCCCCTTTCCCCTTAAAAAGGGGAAAGGGGCTGGGGGATAGGGGTTGTTCTATTGTCAGCATCTCTCGGTATCAATAATCTCTTTACAATGATGGTGCTACGCGAGATTCACCCGCACGAGCGAACGTATCGTCTTCAGTCCGTCAAAAAAATCGGTACGCGGACTGATGCAGAATTCTTCGCCCAATGCGAGCACACGCTCGCCTTTTGCGGGGCTCGCCAAGTGCAGGTAGACATAGCAGTTGCCGTGATTGTTCGAGAGGTGTTCCTTGAGATGGAAAAGATCGGAATCGTCGAGCATGTCGGCGTTCAGATGCAGGTTGATGCGCTTTGCGTTCGCGGCATCGGCCGCCGGTGAGAGATTATCGCTTAATATCTGCGAGCCGCGGGATGATGGCGCGTTGTACGCAGGACGTTTCTTGTTGACCGATGCCTTCACCTTCGTTGTCCCGGAGAGCACGTCCTCGAGCGTAAACATGGCTTTGATGCGGGAGAAACCGCGTTCCTCGCCTTCCGCATATCCTTCGATGAGCCAGCCGCGGTCGAGATCGAA
>JBBTBY010000125.1:13660-25867 GCA_038043445.1 Spirochaetota bacterium | reverse complement strand
ACCGCGGCAAGGCGGTTCCAGTAGCTTGATTCGTTCATGAGCGTAAGCAGCGCGGTTCGGGCATCGGGCGTGTTCATCTCGCCGAGCCGCCTCCCGAGCGCTTCCTTTTCGTGTAAGCCGGAAGTCGCGAGTATCTTCTGATAGAGCTCATCCGCGGCAGCGCCGAAAAGAGACACGACGGCGATGACCGCAAAGGCGCACAGAAGCTTTATTGGAACATGATGACTCATCCTCATTGTCCACCTCGGTCCGATGTCGATCGGTGCTGAATGCAGTATACCGCACATGGTCGTACCGTCAAGCATAGGTGATCGTTCAGCTCGTACACGATGTGCGCTTGCCGTCCGCCGGCAGATTGTTATGTTCTAAGCGCACCTCGAAATACCCGATGATCAGGTTCGTGGAGGATGGTATGAGATATATGATACTCACTCTGCTGTTGACCGTATCGCTCTCGGCGGCGGAAACGGCGGTCATCAATTATCAAAGCGCTTACGGTGCCATCGAGCGGGCCGGGGGAAGGACCGAGCGGTCATCTGTCAACGCGCCGCTTTCCGAAGGCGACACGGTGCGTACGCTCGCGTCGACGATGGTCATTGAATTTTCCGGCGGCTCGCGGCTGAAACTTACGGAAAATTCAGCCGTCACGCTTTCTGCGATCAGGAACGAGCGGCGCATAGCGCTCCTTGCCGGGAGCGTATTCGCGAAGGTAGCGAAACTTTCCGGCGGCGCGGCGTTCGAGATAACAACGCCGAACGTGGTGGCGGCCGTACGCGGCACCGAATTCTTCTTTGGTTTCGGACGGGAAAAGGACCTCTGGCTCTGCGTCAACGAGGGTGCAGTTCACGTCGCGTCGTCCGCTGCAAAGAGGGAACAGACCGTAAAGCAGGGTGAAGGGGTATTCATCCTCGGCGGTACGGATATCACCGCGCCGAAGCCCTACGGCTGGACGAAAAAGCTCAATTGGAACATGGATGCCGAAAAAGGCGATGTGCGGGAGAAGGGGGCGATCAAGTCCGCGTATGATATGCAGCGGAAGAACTACGACTGACGGGGGTGCGCTATGCATGCTTTCACCGTATCGTCCGGGGCGAGCTATCGCCCGCGTATCATCGCATTCGCGGCAGCGTTCGTGTTCGCTGCGTCATTTTCCGCATCCGCGTCGCATGTTGCGCCGCTGTCCACGGGACCCGCGGCGGAATTCGAAGGCATAACGAGGCTGTTCGTCTCGTTCGGTGAGCTCGATGTCATGGCCGAGGCGAAAGGGCGAATTGAGAGCATCAACGGGGGACTGTCGTTCCGATACCGCGAACTGACCGCGGGTTCGTATCTGCGCGTTATCGACTGGCTCACGCTCGGCGCGTTCTATCGTCTTCAGTTCGGCGCGACGCATAATAACGACTGGATATGGCCGTCCACGCTCGAATGGTACTGGCAGGACACCGCATCACGTCCGGAGCACGTCCTTATCGGCGACATTACGTTCAGACTCCCGCTTGATTTTATTCCCGGCTCGTGGCGGTTCGAGCTTAAGGCGCAGTATCAGCATACGTTCTACTATGACAGCTATTCATGGTATCAGCGCTGGTTCACGCTTTCGGTGCTTCGTGTCAGACCCGGCGTATCGTGGTTCATACTGCGCGAGGGTTCGCCGTTCATCGATCTGACGCTGCAGTTCGACGGATATATCCCGCTCAATTTCGATCCGAAGCCGTTCTACGCATGGTACATCTACCTCGGCATGCTCTGGCATGCGACGGAGCATATCGCGTTCGGACCGACCGTCGCTTTCATCAATAAGACATGGGCAACATCGCTCGAATACACGCGGGCATCGCCGGGCAGCACCTACGAGGTGTATCATCGCGCGGTCAGTATCGGTCTGACCGTGATTTTCTCGCTCGAACCCTGATCCCGCGGATGCCGTTCGTCTGTACATGGCAGACAAATAATGGTATGATGAAGCTACCGGAGAACCCCATGTACTTTCACAAATATCATGCACCCCAGAATTTCAAGGCAGCCGCCGATACCGCATTATCGCTCGTTGAGCTCCGCGGTGGCGTGTATCGCCTCACGGCGTCATCCCCCCGCTGGACGGCAAACCACAGCCAGGCCGTGCTTTCTCCGGAGGAATTGGACCGCGAGACAAAGGCGAGCTGTACACTCACGGGGAACAGTCTGTCACTCACGCTGAACGGAAAAAAATTCATAGAGAGCGATGCGCGTGCCCCGTTCGGCGTATCCGGCGCGGCATGGATGATGTCATTCATATACGAAAGCGACATGCTTTTTTACGGGCAGGGCGAAAAGAACAATGGCTTTGAAAAGACCGGAAGCTTCACCAAATTCTGGAATACCGATGTCTGGGGCGATTTCACGCCCGAGCAGTACAGGAACGGCGTCACCGATCCGATGTATGTATCGGTGCCGTATCTCCTTATCAAACGCGGCAATACGTATGCGGGTATGCTCATCAACGATCCCTATTCCGTGTTCATGACGCTCAATGCCAAGCTCGATTGGCTTCCCGACGGTGAGAAAAGCGGTATCGTCATCGGCGCGTCCGACGGCATGCCGGATATCTATATCATCCCCGGGCCGTCGCTCGACGATGTTACGACCACACTCCAGCGCCTCATCGGCGTAACGCCGCGGCCGCCGCTCTGGGCGCTCGGTCATCAGCAGTGCAAGTGGGGGTATCGCTCGCATAAGGACCTTGCGGGCATTCGCGCGCGCTTTCAGAAAGAGAACATCCCCAATGACGGTCTCTGGCTCGATATCGATTATATGGACGGCTACCGCGTGTTCACGTTCAACAAGGATCATTTCTCCGAGCCGAAACGGCAGATCGATGAGCTTACCGAGGCGGGCGGCCATGTCGTTCCCATCATCGACCCCGGTGTGAAGCGCGAGGCGGGATACGCCGTGTACGATGACGGCATGAAGCATGATGTATTCTGCAAAACGGCCGAGGGTGAACCATACGTCGGTTTCGTCTGGCCCGGCGCGACCGTATTCCCGGATTTTTCGCTCCCGGCATCGCGTGACTGGTGGGCGCGACGGGTGAAGGCGTTCGCCGAAAGCGGCATACACGGCGCATGGATAGATATGAACGATCCATCGACGGGGAGAAGCGAACTTTCCGACATGCGCTTTGACGGCGGAACACTCCCGCATGAAAGCTATCACAATCAATATGCGCTCGGCATGGCGATGGCTACGCGCGACGGTTTTCTCAAAGCGAACCCCGGCGTGCGCCCGTTCCTCATCTCGCGGAGCGGTTTCATCAGCACGAGCCGATTTTCCGCCATATGGACGGGCGATAATTACAGCAATTTCCATCACCTGAAAAAATCGATAGAGGTTACGCTTAATCTCTCGCTCTCGGGAATACCGTTCAACGGCCCCGACGTGCCCGGCTTCGGAGGAACGCCCACCGATGAGCTCGCACGCAAATGGTACAAAGCGGGTTTCCTTTTTCCGTTCTTCCGCAATCACGCGATAATCGACGCGCCGCATCAGGAGCCCTGGTGTTTCCCGAAGGTGTCCGCCGCCGTGATAGCGAAATTCATCCGTCTTCGCTACAAGATGCTCCCGTATCTTTATAATCTTTTCATCGAGCAGGAAGAGAGCGGACGCCCGATGCTCCGAGCGCTCATGTACGAATTCGCCGACACGGCGGGGAATTCGCTCTCGCATATCGACGATCAATTCATGGCCGGGCCTTCGCTCATGCATGCGCCTGTCGTCGCGGAAGGCGCAGAAAAGCGCGATATCACATTTCCCGACAGCATGTGGTACGATCTTTCGACCGGGCTCTGGATAGCCGGCGGGAAACGGCGCGCATATATCTCAAAGCTCGACGCGACACCGCTCTTTGCCGCGGACGGCTCCATTGTCATGATGCAGGAAGGCGAGCGTACGACGAACAGGAACGATCTGGCGAACGTTGAGGCGCATATATTCCTCCGTACGGAAAAGAAAGCGTCGGTGCGTTACACGATAGACGACGGCGAGACCTTCGCATACCGCCGCGGGGGCGAAACACATGTCGATATTGAGGCGAAACGCGCAGGAACGACGCTTGCGATACGCATCGAAAAGAGCGGGGCATCGCTCCCCGTCGGGATAACCTTCGTCGTTCACGGCACGGCACGAGCGCTCGCCGTCAACGGCAAGAAAAAAATGACGCTGCGCCCGGGGCGTATCATGCTGGCCGGGAAACCGCTTCCGGTGAAGGTTTCCGCGCGATATGAATTCTGAGCACGGCATGAACGACAAGCACTGGACGGCGCGCTGGATACGTGACATCGCGTTCAACGGAACAGACACCATCGATGTGTTCCATAAACAGCGTACGGTGCATTCGATGCCCGAGCATCGTAGCGACCTCAAGAACCGCCGCATGTTCGTGCGGCGCATATTCACACTGGATGCGGCCGCTTCACCGTACATCGACATCACGGCGGACGATCATTACAAGCTGTATGTGAACGGCACGTATATCGCGCAGGGGCCGTCGCCCGCATATCATTTCAATTATCGCTGCAATCGCATCGATCTTTCCGGCGCGCTGAAGCCCGGGGCGAATATCATCGCCGTCGATGTCTACTATCAGGGTGCGATAAACCGTGTCTGGCAGAGCGGCGACTATCGCCAGGGGCTTATCGCCGAGGTGTTCAATGACGGCCGTTGTATTCTCGGCACCGATGCGTCGTGGAAATATCTTGTCCCGCTCCACAGTACGGGAACGACGGTCGGCTATGAGACGCAGTATCTTGAGAACATCGACGAGCGGCTGTTCCCTGCGGGATGGACATCGCTCGACTTTGATGACGGCAACTGGCTTTCCGCATCTCCCCATGCCGATGACGATCATGTGCTTGTGATGCAGGAAACGCCCGTGCTTTCCGAATACAACGTAAAGCCCGCATCGGTGAAGGAAGTTTCCCCGGGTCATTTCATCATCGATCTCGGCAAAGAGGTCACCGGACAGTTCACGTTCGATGCATACGGTTCAGCGGGGGATATTATCGAGATACGTCACGGCGAGGAGCTCAATGCGGACGGAAGCGTGCGTTTCGCCATGCGCTGCAATTGCACGTATCAGGAGACATGGACACTTTCGGGGCGTGCGCCCGACCGTCTTGCCTATTACGATTACAAGGCGTTCCGCTACGTCGAAGTGATAGCGTCGAACAACGTTCGGATGGAGAACTTTTCCGCGAACGTGCGTCATTACCCGTGCGACGAAGAGACTTCTACATTCACCTCGGACGACGATGCCCTTAACGGCGTTTTCGCCATCTGCAAGAATGGCGTGCGTATGGGTGCGCAGGAGCTCTATCTTGATTGCCCGAGCCGCGAGAAAGGGCAGTATCTCGGCGATCTTACGGTGACAGCACATTCGCATCTCTATCTCACCGGCGGCGATGGACGGCTCTATAAGAAAGCGATGCTCGACTTTGCGGATTCGATGCGGATATGCCCCGGGCTTATGGCTGTCGCGCCGGGGTCGTTCATGCAGGAGATAGCCGATTATTCGCTCCAGTGGCCGCTGCAGCTTCACACGTATTATCGTCACACCGGCGACCGTGGTTTTCTCGAAGCGATGTATCCGAAAGCGGCGGAGGCTATCGGATATTTCGCACGCTATGAGCGCGAGGACGGACTTCTGGAAAATGTTGCCGATAAGTGGAATCTCGTCGACTGGCCGGAGAACCTTCGCGACGGGTATGATTTCGATCTGAACCCGAAAGGTCCCGGTACTGGCCCGCATACCGTTCTTAACGCATTTTATGTATGCGCGCAGAGATCCCTCAATGAGATACGATACGCACTCGGCATTGCGCCCGAAGAGAACGACATTCGCACCGCATCCGCGTTCTATGATGCGTTCTATCGCCCCGATATGAAATGTTTCGTTGATTCGACGACATCCGTGCATGCGTCGCTTCACGCGAACGCGCTTGCGCTTTTTATCGGCATGGTCCCCGCCGAGGCTGCGGAGAACGTTCTCTCGCTCGTGCGCAAAAAGCGATTCTCCTGCGGCGTATACATGTCGTATTTCGTGCTCAAAGGACTCTCGCGGTACAGCGCACACGATATCATCTACGATCTTCTCACCGGCACCGACGAACATTCATGGGGAAATATGCTTCGCGAAGGCGCGACGGCATGTTTCGAGGCGTGGGGGAAAGATCAGAAGTGGAACACAAGCCTTTGCCATCCTTGGGCGTCAGCGCCGATACCCGTGCTCATCGAGGATATCATCGGGCTTACGCCGTTCTCTCCCGGATGGACGACGATAGGATTCGCGCCGCATATACCGGACTCGATGCCGGACTTTTTCTTGACGGTCACCGTTCCGACGGCGCAGCTTGCCGTTGAATGGCGAAAGAAAAAGCTGTCCATCGCCGTGGATGCGAACGATGTATCGGTCTCTATCGTGGGGAAAGGCGTGGAATTCGATCAGGGCGGTTCGATATCATGTTCGGCGCATTCGCATGAAGAATCATTGTGCCGGATGCGATAACCGATATAGGGAGCGTTATTCCCTGCGCCAGAACTTTACGTCATCCGCGACGGCGTTCTTCGGCACTGAAAGCCGAAGCATCTTCTTCGTCGGATGCGCAATGCCCGGCGAACGCATACTGCCGACAAGGACATCGTCAATGAACGCGGTCATCTCGTCGCCGTTCACCGTCACAAGGAGCGTATGCCACACGGCTGTCTCGTTCGTGCGCGGGAATATCCGCTCGGACGCCTTGAGCACCGCCTGCTGTTCGACTGAAAGCGACTTGTTCGAACGGGCCTCCTGCATCTTGAGATTCATCGCCCCGGTCTTAAGGTCGCGGAGCCACACCTGTTTCGGGCTGAACCACGCCGCGAAAAGATGCCCCGCATGCACCTCTTTACATGAGAGATCGGCAAAATCGAGGCCGAGGCTGTCTTCCGGCCGATCGAGCCGAAAGCGCATACCGACCGATCCATTGGTGAATTCCATTGTATGGGAAACCGAAATGGCATGATTCGCCTCTTTGTGTATGTACAGGTACATCGCGCCGTCGCGAAGGTCGACCTGCTTATTGCCCTTCGCGCGTGTCTTGCTGTTCGAGTCCCATCCGTTGCCGATCTCGTCCTTCTCCTCCTGCGACTCTATGCGCTCGAATTCGTCGTGAAAGAAAAGCGTACCAATGTCGGCGGTCTCTGCGAATGAAAGAGCGGCCGAAAGGAGAATGATGGCAAGCCGCATCATTGTATCGGCAGCCACGCGAGCACGTTCTGTATCTTCTTATCCCAATATCCCCACTCATGCGTACCCGTTTCTTCCTCATACGTGAGATCAAGCTTCAGCTTCTTCGCATGTTCGCGGAATTTAACATTACCTTCATAAAGGAAGTCCTCGGTACCGCAACACTGGAATAGCGGCATGCGCTTGTATTTTCTCCGCGAGAGCGCTTTTGCACGGGCGAACACATCAATCTTCTTTTCCTCGTCGGCCGTCATATCGCCGAAGGCAAGTGCAGCGTCGTGCATTCGATCGGGGCGGTTCTTGAACGAGATAAGATCGACGACACCGGAAAGGCTTGCGGCAGCGGCATAGCGTTCCGGATACGTCATGGCGATGCGGAATGCCCCGTAGCCCCCCATGGAAAGCCCGGCGATGAATTTATCCTCGCGTTTCGCCGAAATGGGAAAGAACGATGAGACGATGCGCGGCAGTTCGTCGGCGATGAATGTTTCGTATTTATAGCCGTATTTCTGATCGACGTAAAAGCTCCGATTCGCCGCGGGCATGACCACCGCGAGCGAGAGCGGTGCGACGTAGCGTTCTATCGATGTGCGGCGGAGCCATATCGTGTGATCATCGGACATGCCGTGAAGGAGATAGAGCACGGGGAATATCTTTTTTTTCGCCACACCCTTCATGCCGATCTGGCCGTGCGTCGTCTGGGGCAGTATTACGTACATCGATGAAGAGATGCCGAGCGATTCGGAGAAAAAGTCACAATGAATGAGCGCCATGGCAGTATCCTTGTGCGGTGATAGTTAGTAAGATACCGCAGCGGGATAAAATTGCAACGATACATTCATTCGGTTTACGGTGACCGGCGGTCTACTGAAAAATTCCCCGAACGAACAACGGCGTGCTCGAAATCGATACCCGGACGGATCCGCCGTTTGCCGCTCGACGAGTCTCCCGGCCGTACATGTCGATGATCGATATGCTTTCTGATCGACACGGGATAACGATTTCCATTGCCGGTTCCTCCACCCATAACGCGATCGTGTTCAGCCCATCCGCCCCGTCGGTTCGTATCTGCTGAACTTTTTCGCCGATACCCGGTACATCGGTAAGCACTCGCCGGCCGTCGAGAAGATGGCTTACGACATTTACGGCGTTGTTCGCGGGAAGCGGATCATTATTGATGTTGCAAAACCCCAGGCATGCCTCTCCCGAATACGGCACGAGATAGTGCATGGCACGGATGTTCGGCTGTTTCAACGCCCATGCGATCTGCTTGACGACGCCCTCTGCCTGACCGAAGGCGCCGTTGACCGAATGTGAGATGGGCGATGAAAACTCGCCGTATATCACCGGTTTATCGTTCGCCCCCCGCGCGTAATTGACGATCGCGCCCTGGCCCTCTTTCGGTGAATTGCCGATGAGCGTATCGCTGAGCAGCGGCGACCGGTACGGATGCGCGTGTACGTCGATGAGATCGGCGTTGGCGCCGTAACCGAACAGAAAAAGATTGCTGATGAAAGGCGTGTCCCGCACCAGCGATGCGGTGATGAATTGCGCACTCGGATCGGCGTCTTTCATTGCGCGGTAGAGTATTCGTGATGCGTGAGCATAGACCGCTGCGATCGCCGGCGTCGCGGACCCCGCATGGAGATCGATCTCGTTGTCTCCGCCCCATGTGTGCACACGATCGCGGTATTTCGAGACGAGCGAGTGTGCGTATGCGTAAAGCGTTTTCTCGAATTCCGGCGTCCCGTACGGCGGAAGCGCCGCCGCGCCGTAGGGCTGAAGCACAATACCCTTTGCCGCCGATTCCATTGTAGCGCGGCGCTGAACGGCATCCGCATCGTCCTCGGTCAGCGCCATGTCCTGTCCGCTTCGCTTGGGGTCGCTCGTGATGTATCCGAAGGAAAGATCGCCCGATATACGGATACCGAGTTTACGTGCACGGGCGATGAGCGCATCGATGGCGGGGGCTTCGCCGACGTGTGCGTTTCCCATGCCGTCGTGTGTCACCCCCCACGTTTTCCACGCCTGCGATACTTTCAGATGCCTGAGAACGCCCACGGTGGAAAGCCACGACAGGCGTTCGAGCCCGTTATCCACCGGCTTATATTCCGCAAGCCAGTGCCCGACGGCGCCGAGCACGCGCGGTGCGGTATCGCCGTTCGTGTTCACCGGCCCCCAGACCACCGCGACGGCATGTTCGTTGCCGCGCGTCTGTATCGATCCGTCCGCGTTCAGAAAATCGGTCGTAAGCGCGTAATGCCCCGTCGGAAGCACTCCGGAAAAAAGAGGGATGACGGCTTCCATTGCGTTGCTGCGTATCTCATAGCTCACGGCGATATTTTTATCGAACATCATTCGCCCGTCGATGTCATAGAATCGAACGAAGATGCGCCGCGCAACCGACGACTGCAACCGTTCGAGAGCCATATCCTGCTGCTGGTGCAGTGGCTGCGAATATACCCACGGCGTACCGCGGAATCGTTTTCCCTCGCCGACCGCAATGTTCGAAGCGATGCCGCTTGCGGCGGTTATTCGCAGAGAAAGCGAAACCGGTTTATTCCGAACGAACAGCGGCCGCTCATTGTTCTGTCCGACGATCGATGTCTCATACCGTGCGAACGATGCGTTCGTCCCCCGCGACGGATCGAATGACGATGAGAGAATCCCTTCCAGGCCGGATGGGGCAGTGCTTCGTATCTGCACGCGGAGCGTCCAATTTCCCGGCTGACCGTCTTTGGGGAACACCGGCGTAAGCCCGCCGCGGATAGACGATGGGCTGAGCGTTTTTACCAGTAAACGATTCCAGCCTGTCTTGAGCATAACCGGCACCGGCGACCTTTTCCAGACGAATACATCTCCGTTGAAAAATATATCGGCCGTCTGCGATGCTTCCACGATGAGTTCGACGTTCCGGTCTTCCGGAGCGAATAGATAGGAATTCGCATACGCCGTCTGTCCGGCCCATTTGATGCCGGCATCATTGCTGATCGCCGGCGCAAACGGCAACACCTTTTCGGAATAAAGATCGATCATACCATCCGTGCATTCGATCGACCGCCATACATAGAAAGTGCTTCGGTCGATACCCCATGAATATCCGATGTCGCCGGGGTGAGGATTCATCCTTTTCTCCATTCCCGGACTTAACGCGGAAAATCCCGCTCTTCCCCAGCCGGGACCCCACACCGCCCACTGCGTGATCGTCATTTCGGAGGCCGTGAGAGTGCTGCAGAGTGCGAAAAAAATAGCCAACAGCCGTAGTGCATGCATGTGAGCCTCCGGGCATGTGCGTAATATATTCTACCGGTGAATGATACTGTGACAATGGCGGGAAATCAAGCCAAATGCGGATATCGCGCCATGCGCCATTTTCAGATACGCCGCTCAGCCCGAAAATCACGCGGGGCGGCCCCTGCGACGTGCCTGAATATTCTGTTGAATGTTCTCAGACTATCGTAGCCGACCGCGTAGGCGATGTCGATGATGGGCATCGAAGTGAACGAGAGCATATTTTTCGCGTGTTTCACCCGCTCCGCATGTATCATGTCATTCAACACGAGTCCCGAAACGCGCAGTACTTTTTTCCGGAGATAATCACGGTTGAGGGCGAGCGCCGATGCGAGCCGCTCGGCGATATTCGGCAGGCGATAGTGGCGCAGTACGAATTCCCGCACCATCGAGGGGAATGGGTCATTCTGTCCATTGTCCGCACCGGAGCGATACGAAATGATGCCGGCTTTCAGAAGTATGCGCTGTCCGGTACGAGGTCTTTTCCCGGCGAGTATATCGATGAGCGCAGCCGCGGCCAGTTGCCCCATCTCCTCGTGATCGTCGGCGACATGCGCCATGTGTTCCGTGGGGAACGCCTCGAAGATATACCGAGACATCGATATTATCTCCGGCGCGATCGTGCCGTGCGTTTTCGTGCTGGCGGAAATGAAGTGTGCCAGATTCGGGTTTGAGACGATGACCGCATCCGGCATTGGATAGGAAGAGCAGAAGGCATGTGCGGTCTCGCGATAATAGGACGTGCAAAGACGCTTCGCCCGATCATGATCGAGTGCGGCCGAATTTTCATTGAAGAGGTCTCGATACGGTTTCGGAACGACAGGAACGCCGTTCTCGCGGGAGACCCCATAGATATGCGAGGGATTGATCGGCATGCCGTGTTGCGCCATCCCTTCGCGATAGAGCCGGAACCACAACGGCACATGCTCACCCGGCATAACGCCGATAAAACCGAGCGCAGGGTGCCGGCGTTTTTTTACAAGGGAGAAAATATCGGCCATTATCGAGGAGTAGTCGTTCATCACGGTATTGCCGTCGGGGAAGAACGAAGGATGATACACGCGCACGCAGGGTTTGTCCCCGACCGCCCGGACGAGATTCGGGAAAAAACGGCGATATCCGTCGTCGGCGAACACGATAGCTCCGTCGAATTGCATACGCTTCAGCGACTGCAGCTCTGTTCGGATCGCCGCATCGTCGGCAAGCGTGATCGGGATGAGATCGAACGAGCATAACGAAGCGTCGCAGATCTCCTGGGCGCCAAATACGAAACGAAGCGTCGAGCGAACGTGATACGCGGTCGTGACCGGGGAACGTGAACAGAGAATGAATACGATGCGCCACGGGCGACGCGCACTGCTTTTGTCCTGTAGTGCCACGGAGACAGTATATCCCGCGTGGGCGGCATCGTCAACAATAGTGTTATTTTCGCCCCCATTCGCATGATTTGCGGGTGGTTTTCTTGATCAAGCGCCGCTCCTGCGCATTGACCGCTTGCCGGGAAGCGATTATACTGCCTGTATGAAACGCTTGTTCTTCATCATCGGTATATCGACGATGCTTGCCGGCGCCGTGTACGGTGCCGATGTTCAAAGTATCGCCCTTTGCGTACACCCCGCTGTCGGGGGCGCTCGCATTCCCGAAGCGCTCGTGTTGAA
>JBBTBY010000125.1:0-13650 GCA_038043445.1 Spirochaetota bacterium | reverse complement strand
CGTGTTGAATATCAGCCGCATCGACATGCTCATGCCCATGTGGTTCGATATTACGGACACGGGCGATGTGCGTCCGCGCGAAGGCTGTGCCCCGCCGTATGACGGTTATCGGGCGCTGTGTACATCGAACAATGTGCTTCTCATGCCCATCATGCGCAATTTCAAGCCGGCGAAATTCCTCGCCGATATGTCAGCGCGGACCGCAGCGGTCGATGCCGTCATGAACGCGGTGTCATCGTATCGCTTCGACGGTATTCTCCTAGACATCGAAGAGATAACGAAAGCCGATACGGCCTCGCATGTCGAATTTGCGGAAGCGCTCGGCGCACGGATGCGTTCCGAGAAGCGCACTTTTGCGATAGCGGTGAACACCCGCTCCCGGGGCGAATGGGATTATACGCGGCTTGCCGCGGCGAGCGATCATCTCTTCTGCATGTTCTACGATTATGCCGGCCCATGGAAAAAGGTCATCGCCCCGACAGCACCGATGCGCTGGAAGGAAAACCCCAATGATATCGAGCGTGACCTCACGTCGATACTTGCATCCGGCGTTGACGCAAAGAAGATCATTTTCGGCATCGCCTTCTACGGCATCGATTTTACGCTCAATGATGACGGATCGATGAAACAGGCGGCGCTTCTGTATCACGATCAGATAGAACGTGCTATCGCGGGGCGTGCTGTGGAAAGCGGATGGGACGCTGACTATGCCTCGACCTGGGTGAAGTACATCGATGATAAGAAACAGGCGCATATCGTCTGGCGCGAGGATGTGTCAGCGTATGCAGCGAAGACCGCTTTCGCGCGGAGCAATGGCATACGCTCCATCGGCATATGGGCGGTGACGAAGACCGGCGGCGCCGACCCTGCCATTTGGCCTTTGCTTCCTGAATGAGATAACCACGAGTGCAAAGTCATGGATGTCGCAGAAAGACTTTCGCAGCCTTGACTTCAATTCCTTTTTCCATCCCGACATCCCCGTTCACTTCGATTACCCGTAACCTATTTCATGGCCTTGCGAACATCTTGGCCAATGGATTCTTGATAGATGTCGGCGTAAGTTTTTGAACCTTTAATCAGATCATCGCAGAAAGCTGCTACGTCACTGCCCGTCACTTCGAGCACGTCTTTCCCCAAGGCCGCGCCCTCATCAAAAAGATCGATAATCCCCGAGAGCAATCCCGTCCCGTCAGTTAACGCAACAGGCCCGACCTTAAAGAGATATTTTTGAATCTCTTTATAAACAATCTGATACTCATGAGGGAGCGCTTTGACGCGTGCTACATGTGCTCGCCACTTTCTTTTACCTTCAATGATGTCTTGTATGCTCATTTTATTTTCCTGCTTTACCTAATATTTTTGAGATATTATTGTTGAGTTGCTCGCGCCATTTGTCACGAAACGATTTTGCCCCTTCCTCGCCGGCCAGCGCTGAACAGAAGCCTTTGATATCATCATTTAAAACCTCTTGGACACGCTGACCGTCCGAAGCTGATTCTTCAAGCAAACCAAGTACACCGTCAAGAATTGGTATCAGGTTGCGACCAGTGAAATCTGCATGCGGCCAAAGATTGGCAATAATGTTTTCCCATGCTGCTTGATAGGCAGCCGGCAGCTTTTTGACTCGCGAGTCAAAAGTTTTCAACTCTTTTCTCATGTCGCTGCCGGTGATCTTTTCCCAAAAATTCATTTTGTCTTCTCCTTCAGCGCATTCATTTTTGATGATACGAACTCCCATTTCTCCCAGAAGCGTCGCAGTTCCTCCCGACCCGCAGCGTTGAGCGTATAACATTTGCGTGGTGGGCCCGCATCGGACGGCTTTTTTTCTATGTTCACAAGTTCGTTTTTCTCAAGACGTACCAGGATGGTATAGACTGTTCCCTCCACAACGTCCGAAAATCCAAGGGCTTTCAGCCGACGAGTGATCTCATAGCCGTAGATTTCCTCGTGGCTGATGATCTCGAGCACACAACCCTCCAGTACGCCTTTGAGCATTTCTGTAATATTTTTCAGGGTGATCGCTCCTTAATTTATGATTTACCGCATATCTTGTATGTAGTATAACTTATTACTAGTATATAGTAATACATATTAGCGTAAAAGTCAATAGGTTTAAATGAAAAAATTATCCTGAAAGTGAGGAGATAATATTATTTATTCACGATTTTTGACTTGCGCTGATGCTTTTTTTCTTTGCATTATCGCAGCGAAAGCTGCCCCGATACGAAAGCGATATCAGCGTTCCACGGACCGTCGGCATCGACAATGATCTCCACAAGATGATATCCCGCCTTCACTGCGGTTTGCGATATCGTAAGGCGCTCCCATCCCGATGATCTTTTCGCGCCGTTCGCCGTCCGTTCACCGTCAACGAAAACCTCGTATGTGATGCCGGATATGCCCTTCTCACGCGCGAGGCATAGTTCAAGCGACAGGTCGAGCCGCCCATCACGCCCCGTCTTGAAAAGGAACGATGACACCGCGGCGCCGAAATGAAGCGGCACAAGCCATATGCCGTCGGCTTTCTTTCCCGCGAAATCAATGGGGGGATTTCCCGAATATTCCGGTTTTTCCACCGCGCTTGTTGGTGATTGTATGAAGCCGGAATTCCCCTCGACGGCGTGCATGGAAAAGAGACAGTCGGGGAGGGAGAGGCTGTCTTTCAGCACGGCGGCATCGTCCCCTGCGCGGAAGGCGCACCATCGCGCGACACGGATATGCTCTTCCCCGGCGCGTATCTCTCGTACTGTACCGTCATGGATGAATACGCCCGGTTCTTTTATCGACAGCGTCACTTCTTTCGTCTGTCCTGAAAGAACGGCGATGGCGTCCTTCCCGCTCGTATAATATCGCGCAATATTCCTTCCCGGCATGCCGCTGATATATGCCCGCAATGACGGCTGTTTTGCCAAACGCGATGCGAGATAGTATCGTGCGCTGTCAAGTCCCAGTGCCGTCGTGCCGCGCCAGGCAGGCCAATTCGGTATGCCCATGCCCGGGAGGGCCCGTTCCGCAGTATTCGATATGACCGAGTACACCGGTGTTTTGCCGCCCGATGTGTTCTCGACGACGAAATCATATCCCGTATCGGAGACCGAGAAGTACGCCTTTCCGCGAGCACCGGAAAGCGTGAGGCGTTTCGTATCGGTGAGGCGCTCGCAGTACGCCGCCTTCCCGCCGACATCCTGCCATACGCGCATTTCATCGAGCGTGACCGCATATCCGTACCGCGAAATGAGGTTCGTGCTTGTGATAAGGAGTCCCGGGAGCGTTCCCCAGGTGATGTACGCCGGTTTCATATGCTGCCAATAGAACGAACCGAACGGGAGCGGCACATCGAGGAACGGTATCTTTCTTGAGAACGGTTCGAAGATATAGCTCGAGATTGGATGCGCATGAGCGAGGAGCGGACCCGGTCGAAGATCATTGAAATTGTATACGCCTTCCCATGGATGCGTCTGATGGAATCTGTCGTACGGCGTGAGTATATCTGCCATACCCTCAGCAGCGAGCACCGCCTTCGGATTGTCAGCGAGCACGGTCTCATGGATATCGATGATGCCGTCTATGCCCGACTTCCCGCCGATGAACGCCCCGTCGGAATTCCACGTCGCCGATGTCTGTTCGAAGGATATGACATCGACACCGAGCGGTCCGATGAGCTGCCGCATGTTCTCGGAATGGGATCTTTTGAGCGCGGGGCAGAGTCCGCTTGCATAATACGACGGTACACCGTCCGAGAACCAGCCCTCCGGGTTTCCCGTCTTCTCATTAATAAAGAAATACGGTCTCGCTTCGTCGAATATCTTCGACTTCTCGGCGATGAGCGAATAGCTCGCGATATAGGAGAAATTGATGTAGCCCAATGCACGTGTGCCGGCGTTCTGTTCCGCATAGCCGTTCTGCGCGGGCGGCGGATCGGGGCGTTTCTGCATGCCCTCATCCAGACGATACCAGGACACCGTCCAGAAAAGTGTTTTTGACGGATCGATGCGGGATGCGATCTCCTTCGCTATCGTGATGTTCTGCAGATATTGACCGCCGCTATCGAGGAGGCTCGGTACGCGTATGAGCGATCGTATGTTCGCATAGCGGTCTCCCTCCTTGTAGAAACGTTCGGGCCTATAGGTATCGATCATCCACTTTCGGAAGGGAGCAAGCGCTGACTTGTACCCGCCATTGAAAACGCCGACATGCCACATCGGCGTTACTATCGTTCTCTTGTCAGTAAAGGGGGCGAAATTCTCCGTCTCAAAACCGACGCATTTGACCTTTCCTTCGTTGTAGAGAACGCAAGTCTTATAGCGATTGGATGCATCCTCGGCCCATACTGCGGCACTGCCTGTAGTGCCCTCGAACACGACGACGGGCGCTTCCCATCGTCGCGGCCAGTTGAAGCGGCGCGGTCCCGGAAAATCGTATTCGCGGTAGGAGATGCCGTTTCGCCCGCCGGGCACCAGTACCGAGGCGCTTTCGGGGACACCGACGGCGAACCCGACAGCGCGAATGGCGCTGCCTGTCGCCGAAAGCAAGAGCGATATGCGATCGGGCGAACGAACATCGATGATGCAGTCGATGTATCCGTCCTTCGTTGTATACCGTCGGCCGTTCGCGGTACGCGATGAACGTTCCGGCAGTATCGTGTCGCCTGCCGCATTGACGATATAGACGAATGTACTTGCCGGCGCGGAGAATTCCTCGTCGCCTGACGGATGTTTCATCGAAGCGAATCCGTTATTGCCTATCATGAAACGGCCGAATTGCACGGCATCGGACGGGGTGCTCTGCGCCTGCCCGATGACTACACCCGTATGGGGCATCCCGTATTTATTTCCATCACTCCCGTCATGGCCGGGTATCGATACGATTCCCGCGGGAACATCTTTTTTGTAAATGATATCGGTCATTCTGATATTTCCGTCGGCGGAAACGCTTTTCATGGACGTCTTCTCCCAGCCGTTGAGCGTGGTTATCGTCCCGCGTTCCTGTACGAGGAGATATACCGTCGCGGGGGCGTCTATCGTAAAGGAATATCCCTCCGCCGGTTTGTTCCAGACCCCGCGCACCACGGATATGCATTTCCCGCCTTTCAGCATGGCGGGTAACGAAATGCGGTAATTCATTCCGGCGATACGAAAAGCGCCTTCCGCATCGGCAACGACCGCATCACGCGGGGTGTCGGTAATGGCGATCGAGTATGCGGTTATGCCGAATACCGCGAACATGATGATGAATGCGATAGTCCGTATGCGCATACCGTACTCCTTGCCGCGGAACTGCATCGCCTGTGCCGCGTATACTTCAGTGTACGCAGGAAGCGGTTTTCATGCAACCGTCGAATCGATAGAAGTACTGGAAAAATCGATAACGCAGGATATACTTCCCGTATGTCGACCGTCATCGAATCGATACGCATGTTCCGGGAATTGACCGGTGCATCGATAACCTATCACGACCATACCGGCGCGATAATACCGGTGCTCGGACGACCGCTGCGCTTCCACACGCATCCGTTCTGCACTGCCGTCAAGGCCGTTGATGAAGGGCGCTGCGTGTACACGGACAGCGACCGTATACGAAAGCTGCTTACGCGATATCCGGACGGTTTCTGGAAGCGATGCCACGCCGGTGTCGTCGAATACGTACACCCGCTTGGGGGCCAGGGGGTGATGTTCTTCGGCCCGTTCCGTTCTGCGGTGCGTGTCCCCTTTGTCCTCGATGACGCCCGCGGACGCCCGAAGGTTGTGCGGACATTGCCCGTTCTTCGCGACGCGCGTACCATCGCCTCACTCGCCTCGCTTATCGCGCGTGATGTCGTCCATTCGCTTCGCACATCGGTGCCGGATGGCGATGGTGACCGCCGCCGGGCGGTGGAGCGTTTTTTCTCGCAGCGGTTCGCCGGGGATATAGGAGCATCGGACCTGGCGGATACCGCCGGTGTTTCCATGCCGCGTCTGCGCCAGCTCATGCAGGTGTGGTATCGAAAACCGTTCACCCGCGTCCTCGCCGAACAGCGGATCCGTCACGCATGCCGCATGCTCATTTCGACGGAAACGGATCTTCGCGACATCGCACGTGCCTCTGGATTTATCGATCCCGATTATTTCTTCAAGGTGTTCAAACGCCTGACAGGAACGACGCCGCTCGCGTATCGGCGGAAGAACAGCGTACACCGCGCCTGATGATAGCCCTATCGCAGGTATGCGCCGAGTTTTTTCAATGTGCCTGTCAGTTCTCCGATCCCCACAGCACGCACATCGCCGCTCTTACCGCATGCGAGGGCAGCCGCCGTCCCCGCCGCCTGTCCGGTGACGAAACACCCCGGCATGACGCGTATCGAAGACTGCATCTCGCGATCGGCCGAAATGCATCGCCCGGCGACGAGGATGTTTTTTACGTTCTTCGGTATGAGCGCGCGGTACGGTATGCCGTAGCTTTCGCCCTTGCCGTATTTCGACGAGTGCAGCCGCTCCTCCACTCGCTTCTGCTCGGCAGGGTCGGTCGATGATGAGTGTATATCGACCGGGTACGCGAATCGTCCCACTTCATCCGCAAACGATGCGCGCTTCTGATAGTCGTCGTAGCAGAGCGTGTATTCGCCCGTGATGCGGCGCGTCTCGCGCACGGAGAGCACGGATGCGGTATTGACTATCTCGCTTTTTTCGAATCCCGGGATGTATTCCTTGTAGAAGCCGTGTATCTTTTCAGCGATGATACGTCCGTCAATGTATCCTTTCGTGATATCGTCCTCATTGAGGCAATTAATGCCGTAGATATGTCCGAGATTTCCGCTGACTATCGATCCTCCGTTCCTGAAAAAGCCGACGAAGTGATATTCCTGCATCGGGGCTTTGCCTTCGTCAACAAGTTTTTTCCAGATGCCGCCGACCGACCACGAACTGTCGTGCTTTGCCTTGAACGCTTCCCAGTCCACACCGGCATACTGCACGCAGAGCGACGGGCTCATCGTGCGCCCCTTCTCGTCGCCGACCTCGAATGGCGCACCCGCCCAGGCACAGATGTTCCCGTCGCCGGTCGCATCGACGAACGATATCCCCTTCACCGCTTTGAGGCCGTTCTTCGTGGAAACGACGATCGCTTCCATGCCGCCGCCGTTCACCACGACATCGACAATGCTCATGCCGAGATAGACCTTTATCTTTGCTGCCGCCGCGATATCGTCGTACACGCGTTTTAAGAGCTCCGGCTGCACATCGAACCAGCCGTAATTGGGCTTCACGTTCATGCGGTGCGATACGTCATCGACCGCTTCCCTGCACACGCCCGCGGCAAGTATGTTCTCACCGTCGGTCATGGAAATTATTGCCGGCACAAGCCCTGCCGTTCCCATGCCGCCGAGGCAGCCCGCCTGTTCGACGAGGACCACGCGCTTTCCCGCACGTGCGGCAAAGACAGCGGCACCAAGCCCTGCCGGCCCGCCGCCGCAGACGACGACATCGGCTTCGTGCAGTACGGGTAACGAACGTGGCGGATAATTGACGGGCATAGGGTCCTCCGGACGAATCGATGCGAACCGGGAACAATATACAACGAACGGGGTAAAAAGTCTTGGAACGGATTGACGGGAATTGGTATTCGAGTGACACTCACCCATCCCCCGCCGCAATAATTGTATAACTGATAACGGCGGCATACACACAGAAAACGTACGCAGCATTTTACTTGGGGATGAAACTTATTCCCTCCCCTTCTCATATTCGTGCAACATGGATGTTGCAGTTGGCGCGAGGCAGGATGCCGATTTGCGCCGATCCGTGAGAGGGGGGAATGCCCGGGGCGGGGTGCGTGTTGATAAGATCGGCTTACCCGATACAGGTAACGCGCATCGTGCGCGCTGCCGAGGTCTCATCAAGCCTGTCGACGGGCGTTGTCACCGGCGCACGATGAAGTGCATCGGGATCGCTCACTGCAAATGCGGCAGCCTCTTTCATCGCGGCAATGAAGACATCAAGCGTCTCTTTGCTTTCCGTCTCCGTGGGCTCTATCATTATCGATTCGGGCACGGTGATGGGGAAATATACCGTCGGCGGATGAATGCCTTTATCGATGAGGAATTTCGCTATGTCTATCGCATGGATATCGTGCTTCATCTGTTCTGCCGCCGAAAATACGCATTCGTGGAAACAGGCGCGGGCATAGGGCTCGTGATACGTATCGCGGAGAAGTGCGCGTACATAGTTCGCATTGAGCACCGCCTTCTCGCTCGCATCGATGAGGCCTTCTTTGCCGAGAAGCAGAATGTACGCATAGGCGCGGATAAGGATGCCGAAATTGCCGAAATACGATGTGACCTTGCCGATGCTCTTCGGCTCATCGAGGATGAGCGAGAACGTATCCTTCTTTTTCACGATACGCGGCGTGGGCAGGAACGGTATGAGATGCTTCTTCACGCCCACCGGGCCCGCGCCGGGGCCGCCGCCGCCGTGCGGTGTACCGAACGTCTTATGCACATTGACATGCACCACATCGAAGCCCACATCGCCGGGGCGGAGCTTGCCCATGATGGCATTGAGATTGGCACCGTCGTAATAGACGAGCGCATCGACGGTGTGCGCACGATCGCATATTTCCCTGATGTGCGGGTTGAAGATGCCGAGCGTGTCCGGGCAGGTGAGCATGACAGCCGCCACTTCATCGGTGAGCGCGGCTGAGAACTTCTCGAAGTCCATGTCGCCGTTCTCGCGCGTGGGTATCGTGATGACATCATAGCCGATGAACGCGGCGCTTGCGGGGTTCGTCCCGTGCGATGAATCGGGGACTATCACATGTTTTTTCTTATTGCCCTTCGCGCGATGATATGCCGCGATGAGCGAAAGCCCTGCGTATTCGCCGTGGGCGCCCGCCAATGGGTGCGTACAGAACGCGTCCATGCCGGTTATCTCGGAAAGCGCGTGTTCAAGACCGTGTACTATCGAAAGCATGCCCTGTACGTGTTCTTCACCGCCGGGGAGGAATGCCGTGACGGGATGCGCGGCAAGGAACGCTTCGTTCCCGGCTATCGCCTCGACGGCCTTGGAATTATATTTCATCGTACAGGAGCCCAGGGGATAGAAATTCGTATCGACGCAGAAATTCTTCCGCGAGAGCACGGTGAAATGGCGGACGATATCGAGTTCGGAAAGTTCGGGGAGCGCGGCCTTTTCCTTCCGGAGAAATTTCCCGTTAAGCGGCATCTCAGGGACATCACGCTCGGGAAGCGAATATCCCTTCCGGCCCGGCACGGACAATTCGAATATGAGCTCGTTCATACTGCGCCCCGTACGGCGGACACGAAGTCATCGATCTCTTCTTTACTCCGCTTTTCCGTGACCGCGACAAGAACGTCGTTCTTCATGTCCGGATAGAACATGCCGAGCGGAATGCCGGCGGCGATCCCTTTCTTCATGAGCGCGCCAACGAGAGCGCTCGCATCCTTTTTCAGATGCACGACGAATTCATTGAACGTCGGTTTCTCCGGTGAGCCGAAGCCGCTTTTTCTGAGCGACGCTTTCGCATACTCCGCTTTATCGTGATTGAGCTTTGCCGCTTCGGCCATGCCCTCTTTGCCCATGACGGTCATATAGAGGAGCGCGCGCAATGCGACGAGGTTCTGATTGCTGCAGATATTCGATGTTGCCCGGTGCCGCTTGATATGCTGCTCGCGCGCCTGCAGTGTGAGCACGAAACCGCGCCTGCCCGCGCGATCCGTCGTTTCGCCGGCAACGCGTCCGGGCATATTACGGATATGCGTTTTCTTACAGGTGAATATACCGAGATACGGCCCGCCGAATGAGAGATGATTGCCGAGCGATTGTCCCTCGCCGACAGCGATGTCGGTGTCCATCTCGCCCGGTGTCTTCACCATGCCGAGCGCGATGGGCGATGCGGAAAGTACAAGGAGCGCGCCCCTCTCGTGCACGATATTCCCGATATCGGTATAGTCATCGACGGTGCCGAAGAAATTCGGGTTCTGCAGTATCACCGCGGCGGTATCGGCGTTCATGGCGTTCCGAAGCGCCTCGCGATCGAGGCCGTATTGTGACGGCGGCAGTACGACAATGTTCACCGCGAGCGAAGCGAGCGTCGTCGCTACTATCTGACGATGGAACGGATTGACAGAGCCATCGATGATGATGGTCTTCCTGTCTCCGGTTATGCGAAGCGCCATGAGCGCCCCTTCCGCGAGCGCGGTACCGCCGTCATAGAGCGACGCATTCGCAGCATCCATGCCGTACAATCGGCTTATCGACGTCTGATATTCGAACAAGGCGGTAAGCGTGCCCTGCGATGCCTCCGGCTGATACGGCGTATACGGCGTATAGAATTCCGAACGCGATGCTATCGCATCGACGACAGCGGGGACGAAATGATCATACACGCCGCCGCCGGTGAATGTCACAAGCGGAGCGCCGTTCATGGAAGCGATGCGCTTGAATTCCGACCGCACCGTATGTTCCGATACGCCTGCGGGGAGATCGAATGACTGTGCGCGCAATGCCTTCGGGATATCCTTGAAAAGCGACTCGATATCGGGGATGCCGATGGCGTCGAGCATGGCGGCTATATCAGCGTCCGTGTGCGGTGTATAGGTCATATCAGTGCTTAAGCCCCTTTACATACTCATCATACTTCGCTTTATCCATGAGCGATGAAAGCTCGGCCACATTGCCGATCATCACCTCGACGAACCAGCCATCGCCCTCGGCGCTTTTGTTCACCGTCTCCGGTGCGGAAGCAAGCGCATCGTTCACTTTCGTCACCGAAAGCGTTACCGGCGCGAACACTTCGCTCGCGGCCTTCACCGATTCCACCGATGCAAGCACCGCGCCCTTTGCTATCTGTTTGCCGACCTTCGGGAGTTCGATGAAGGTTATATCGCCGAGCTCGCACGCGGCATGCTCTGATATGCCGACGACACCATTCGTGCCTTCGACGCGTATCCATTCGTGGTCTTTCGTGTAATAGGTCATGCGATCCTCCGTTGCTGCTATGCGTGCGCGGCCGCGCGGGCCGTACCGTTCGTATGGAACGGAAGCCCGTGCACATGCGCATCTATTATCGTAACGCCATCCGTGATGACGATAGGATCTCCGATCTTCGA
Source organism: Spirochaetota bacterium (assembly GCA_038043445.1). NCBI lineage: Bacteria > Pseudomonadati > Spirochaetota > Spirochaetota bacterium. The sequence continues at coordinate 2,549 of JBBTBY010000125.1, read as the reverse complement.
ATGTTCGGGGGTGACATATCCCATGCCGATACCGGCGTTCATTATCGGCGAGAACGACCCGCTCGTCACCTCGCCGATCTTCTCACCCGCAGGCGATCGTATCTCGAAATGAGCGCGCGGGCTTCTCCTCGACGCGGAGAGAAAACCTATCTTCACACGGGCAAGGTTTTTCTTCTGCATTGCAGCGAGTGCCGCTTTGCCGCGAAATTCTTTCGTCATATCGACGGCAAACATGAGTCCCGCCTCCAACGGCGTCGTCGCGTCGTTGATGTCAGAACCGTAGAGGCTGTATCCCATCTCGAGCCGGAGCACGTCGCGGGCGCCGAGACCGGCGGGCTTTACGCGCGCGTCGGCAAGCACGGCTTTCCAGAGCTTCTTCGTTGTTTCAGGCGTTGCATATATTTCATAGCCGAGCTCGCCCGTGTAGCCGCTTCGGCTTACGATGGATTTTTCGCCGAGCACATCCATCGATGCAAAACCGAAATAGGAAAGTTTCTTCACTTCAGGAGAGATGAGCGATGAAAGCACATCGCACGACAATGGCCCCTGGATATCCAGCTTGCCGGTCACCGCCGAGCGATCCTCGAAAAGCCCGCCCTTGAGTACGCTCTGTATCGCTTTAAAATCTTTTTCGATGTTCGCCGCATTGACGACGATCATCCATTCGTCGTCCGAAAGCCGGTAGACGATGCAGTCATCGATGATGCCGCCATTATCGTGCAGTATGAAACAGTATTTGCATTTACCGATCGCGATGCGGCCGATGGATATCGTGAACGCATATTCGAGATCGGATGCCGCCGCATCGCCTTTGAAATAGTATTCGCCCATGTGGCAGATGTCGAATACGCTCACTGCGCTGCGGCACTGCGTATGCTCGGCGAGAATGCCGTCGTACTGTATGGGCATGTCCCAGCCGCCGAACGGCGCCATCTTTGCGCCGAGGGCGATATGTTCGCTGTGAAGCGGCGTGTGGCTGAGCGGTCCCGATGAATGTTCCATGATGATACTGTACCATCGAACGGCGCCATTCGCAATATACGATCGGGACTTCGGAGTACCCTATTGCGACATCACCGTACTTGTCTTGCCATTGTGCTCGACGTATCGTATAATCGGCGCAAGTGAAAAACGGAGCGTAGTATGCGGAATGAACAGCGCAGGCGATTCATCATCAATAAAAGCTTCCAGTACTCCTTCATCATGCGCAATCTCATCTTCATATGTGCCGCCGGCGTGCTTGTCATCGCGGTCATCATCATCTGGAATTCTGTGCAGTTCAAACAGGGTTTTCTCACACGTCTTCCGTCAAATGAGACGGTGCAGGCATGGGCGGCGGAGCATCATATCACGCCCGCATCTGCCGCGTACTGGCAGCGCTTCATCGAAGAGGCCGAGCTCTATACGTTCTTCTCGCTCCTCTGGAAACCGGTGGCGGCAGCGCTTGCCATACTCGCGGTGCTGGTGCTCATCTTTTCGATAATGTATTCCCATGCCATAGCCGGCCCCATTCACCGTATCATGGAAGCGCTCGATGCGCACTCGTCGGGAACACCGTTCAGGCAGATACAGCTCCGCAAGGGCGATCATTTCCAGGACCTGGCCGCATCGGTCAATCGCGCGATGATGCCTCTGCGTTCAACGGAGAAAAAACGGCGATCGTCTACGCGCCGATAAGCCCCGGCACACGCTCGCTTTGCTGCGGAAAGAGGTCGCTCGGGACATCCTTGCCGGCCTTGGATACCTGATGCCGGGCGCATGCATCCTTGTCCGCTTCGCAATGATTTTTTTCAGCATCGCGGATATCGACGGCATATTCGCCATTTTGTCATTGAAGAACGGGCATTTCTCAAGTTTTTTGCATTGCATTGTACAACTCCAACATAACAAAGGCTCCTCTTCCGAGGGATATGGCAACAGATTCGCACAGAACGACAATGCGTACCGTGTGAAAAAACGTGACAGATGCCGTCGAACATTCGGTACGTAAAGCATCGGTCATATTCAGTATATCAGTCAGCCGCGTGTGATCGTTGTATCATATCCTTCAATGCCTCGGGAATGCCGGGGAATTGGAATGAAAATCCAAGCGCAAGCAGCCGTTCGGGGATGATGAATTGCCCGGTAAGCAGCACGGAAGACATCTCTCCAAAGAGAAAACGCAGTGCGAAGCTCGGCACCGGCAGCCATGACGGACGACGCATGACCGTGCCAAGCACGCCGGCAAAGCGGGCATTGCTCACCGACCCGGGCGCGCACAGATTGAAAACGCCCTTTGCGCTCGATGTATCCATCAGGTATCGTATCGCTCTTACGACATCTTCGATATGCACCCATGAAAGGCCCTGTTCGCCGCCCCCGAGGCGTCCTCCAAGGAAGAACCTGAACGGGAGCATCATGCGCGGTAGCGCCCCGCCATTCGCATGAAGCACGACCCCGATGCGTATGACCGCACGGCGTACGCCCAATGTTTCGAGCGCATCCGTCGATGATTCCCATGCCGTGCACACCGATGCGAGAAAATCGCCGCCGGGAGATGTACGTTCACT